>DASVWQ010000039.1:0-4256 GCA_036393135.1 Ktedonobacterales bacterium | reverse complement strand
CCGCTCAGCGACGCCCGCGCGCAGCGCATCCAGCAGCTCGGGATGATGCAGGGCGATGGCCCCGCCGATGGCGACCCGCTCCACCCGTGTCAGCGCCACCAGATTGACCAGCCCCAGGCTCAGCTTCTCGCTGAATCCGCGCCAGAGATCGAACTGCTCCGCCGCTGGCAGCGTCTCGATGGCCTGACCATAGCGCATGCCAAGCAACTTGCCGCCAGTCCAGGTTTCCAGGCAGCCAGTCTGACCGCAGAGGCAGACGCGCGCGTTTCCATCCAGGAGTTGATGACCCATCTCGATGCTGACTGTCACGCCCGCGCCGCCGGACGCCTCCAGGTGGATGGCGCAGCCCGTGCCGGTGGAGAGCGTCAGGTAGGCGCAGCGTTGCGCGCCGATGAGCGCGCCCAGCCGCCGCTCGGCCAGCAGCCCGCAGACAGCGTCGTGCGCCAGCCGTGTGGGCAGACCGCCGCAGCGCGCGGCTATCTCCTGGACGAACGGGCGACCCTCATAGTCGCGCAGGTTCGGGGCGACCAGCGCGCCAGAGCCATCGCGCGCGATGCGCCCGCCCAGCGCGACGCCCACACCCACCACTGGCCCCGTCGCCTGGCCCTGCGCCTCAGCCAGCGCCTCGGCGAGTCGCACGATCTCATCGGCATAGCGCTGCTCAGTGGGGAAGGTGGCTATTACCTCAGCGCGCGCGGCCAGGGGAGCCGCGACCAGCGCCACCCGCGTGCGCGTCCCGCCGAGGTCCACGGCGAGCAGCCAGCCAGCCGCGTCGGGCGCCACATCTCCCATCGTCTCATCCGCCGCCATCGCGTCCCGCCTGTCTCTCGCGCATCGCCTATGCGGGTCGGCGGCGCTTCACGCTGCCCACGGGGATGGGTTGGGCCTCGGCCAGCCGCCAGCAGCGAGATTTGCTGGCGAGGCACTTCTCCTGCTCCTCGACTGTGCCGGGGGGTGTGTTCTTGCCGCAGAAGACCTGGTACATCGGCTCGCCTAGCCGCAGTTCGCTCTGCGGGAACCAGCGTTCGCGGTAGTGCGGGCAGCCACTGCGATGGCGGCGCCAGTTGATGCTCGTTATGGGGTTGTCTCGTGGCGTATAGTCCACCGGATTCGTGCCTCTCTCACCACCGCGCGAGCCGTGACATCCCTGCGAAGTCGCTTGTACAGGCGCATGGAACTATTATATTGGCGGAGGCGCGGCGCCGCAAGGCGACCAATCTCCCACCCCGCGCGTATACCAGAGGCGTCGTGTGAGCATACTGTAGAGTGGCGAAGTGAGAGGAAGCGGCATGCGTTCGCTCGATGAGAACCTGCCCAGCGGGCGACCCGATACCCCGGAGAGCGGCGCGCCCGCTCAGTACCAGATCACCCCGACGCCGTGGACCTTCCGGCAGATGGTCATCGGCGCGCTGGTGACGCTGGTTCCGTGGCTGGCCTTCAGCATCGGCTCGAATGCCCTCACGTCTGGCGCTTCCACCACCGCCGCGCGGCCACCTTCGACGCTGCTGGACGCCATCGGAGGGGTGGTCGCGTTCTTCCTCGCGGGACTGCTCGAAGCCATCTTTCTCATCGCGCCGCTCGTCATCGTCTTCAGCCGCCGCCTGCCGCGCGCCACGCTGCGCGAGCGGCTGGGCTGGCTGGGTTTCCGCGCCACGCCGCTGCTCCCGGCGCTGGGCGTGATCGTCGTCGCGCTCATCATCGGGCTGGGCGGCAGCATCCTCTACAGCCAGCTCATCACCGCGCTCCACCTGCCGCTCCAGACGAACTCCGAGACGCTGCTGAAAGAGGGGCAGGCTGCGCCGCTGACCACCATTGGGCTGCTGGCGGCGGCGGCGCTGGTGGCGCCCTTCTGCGAGGAAGTCTTTTTCCGCTCGTTCATCTTCGTCGGTCTGCTCAAGCGCATGCCACTCTGGCCCTCGGTCATCCTCTCCGCCGCCATCTTTGGCGTCGCGCATGCCGACATCGGCTCACTGGCGCCGCTCTTTGTCATCGGCCTGGCGCTGGCCTGGGCGCGCTGGCGCAGCGATTCCGTCTGGCCGGGCATCGTCGTCCACGCCATCAACAACGCCACTGCCGCTGTCGTTCTGCTGCCCCTGCTGCTGAAGTAGCCGCGTCCGCTCAGCCGGGCAGCGTGTCGAAGGGCGTGGCGCGGGCCGCCACCAGCGCGCGGAGCGCCTCCAGCGCGGCCCATGCCTGCTCGCGGGCCTCGGCGGTGATGCTGGCGTCGGCGGCGAACTCATCCTCGTCGAGGGTCAGCGTCGCTCCGTCTGGCGCCACCCACAGGTCGAGCGCCAGGTCGCGGTAGCTCACGCTGGCCGCCGTGAACTCCGCCGGATAGGTGACGTTGCAATACCAGCCCTTCAGCGCCTCGCCCGCGCCGTGTACCTCCATGATGTTGTACCAGCGGTCGGCGAAGAACCACTCGATGAAGTGGTCGCCCGGCTCGAAGGTCGCGTAGCCCAGCGCCATCGTCGCGCGCGTCCAGTGCGCGTCCAGCCGCACGCCAGCGGGCAGCGTCTGCGCGATCACGCCGGGATAGGCGAAGACTTCGACGCCCGCGCCGCTCAGCTTGCGCACTGTCACCACCTGCCCCACCATCAACTCTATCGTGCTTCTCGTCTCTGGTCGCTCATCATCTGGCATCCGTCACGTCTCCTCGTCGTTCGTTCAGCCTGGGGTCGTCGCACCAGTATAGGCGTTCGCGGCAATGCGCTGGGCGGTCGGGTCAGCCAGCGGCAGATTCCAGTACGCCTGGAACGTCATGTCGTTCGCCGCTTCCACGACGCCGAAGCGGATGATGAGGAGGTACGGCGGGAGTGGCGCGCAGGCCGAGGCGCAGGGTGTTGGCGAGGCGCGCAGGAAGGCGATGATACAGCCATCCGCCGGATTGGGCGCGGAGACGACCTCGGCTGCTTCGATGTCCTTTGAGGGGCCACGGTTACTTTGCACACTGAGGTCGAGGCTCTGCGGGCAGAGGAGTGACGCGAGTTGCGCGCCGCCGCTCGACAGGTGGAGTTGGCCCATCGGATCGAGGCTGACCTGCCAGCCGTCCGCCGTCCGCGCCGCCACCAGCGAGACCGGCCCGACATCGCGCGCGTCGGCCTGCTCATTGCTGAGACGCTGGCCGTCGGGCAGGATCACGGCGTGGGTTGGCCTGACCATCACATCCAACCGCCAGTCGCTCTGGCTCTCGCTGGTCTGCGCCTGCTGCGGGTCCGTCCCGCTCGCGCAGACGGGGCCGCAGGGCTGCCCGCCCAGGCCGTTGAGATGAGCGCGGGCCTCGTCGGGCGTGGCGATCTCTGGCGTCACACTGTAGGTCAGCGCTACGCTCGCCCGTCGGGTCGCGCCGCTGGTGGGATCGGTATAGAGGTCGCCAGGGCTGATCGTGGCCGTCCCTCCGAGCGCCGCCAGCATCCGCGAGATGGCGGCGTCGAGGGCGGCGCGCTGGGCCGGGGCCAGCCGCGCGGGCGTCGCCAGCAGATCGAGCATCCGCGCGGAGTTGTAGGCGATGGGGACATCGCTCACCGCGCTAGGATTGGCGAGCGGGCAGGTGTCGCTGGTCGCGGGCGGCACGCTGATGACGCAGCGCAGGGTCGGGAAACCAGCAGCGGTGTAGACAAGTCGATGCTGGCCGGGGCCGAGCTGGAAGAGCGCGCCTGCCCTGTCGGCGGGGGATACCGGCTGGCCGGAGATGGTCAGCGCGCCCCACGGCACGCCATCCACGGCGGCGAAGGTATTCGCAGTGGGAATGGGCAGCAGCGCGGGCGTCGCGGTGGGCGCGCCGAGCAGGGCGCCGAGGGCGCTGCGCGGATCGCCGGTGGAGCGCGCGAACAGCCCCACCGCGACGCCGACCACCAGCGCCACCGTCAGCGCACCCAGCAGCGGACGCCGCCAGCGCGGAGGAATCCTGCCGCGCCAGCGCGCCGCCGCGCCGTCAGCAGCGCCCGCATCCAGCGGCGCGACTTCCAGCGCTCCATCCTCCGCGCGTCCAGCCAGCCCATCGCCTGCGTTGTCTGGCGTCCTCGCCACCCGCTTGCCCTCCTTCGCTCACGCCTGCCAAGCGCGACCTGCCAGGCTGCGGCCATGCTCCGCGAGCGCCACGTTACGACGACTTTTTTGATCGTTTGCTAAGCACATACTGCACCGAAGGACTAATCGGCTTGTCCGTGCGATGAATACAGCCATACCAACAGCACGGTCGGCGCATACCCTCCTTGAGTTCCGTGCGCACCCGCTCAATGTGCTGCTGTCTGGTC
>DASVWQ010000038.1:0-39008 GCA_036393135.1 Ktedonobacterales bacterium | reverse complement strand
CGCCACCATGCGGGTCAACCACTATACCGACATCGACGACTACGCCGCCCGCGCGCTGCCCTTCCTGCTCGCGCGCGAGGCGGAGCATTGCCTGGCCATCGGCCTCATCATCACGCTCCAGCGCGGCGAGTCCGCATACCCGGCGCCGCCCTACCTTGCGCTGGTGGAGGATGACGCAGGCGCGGTCATTGCTGCGCCACTCGCCACGCCACCGCACAATCTCATCCTCTCGCATCTTGCTCCTAGCGCCGAGGTCGAGGTGGACGAGGCTCTTCGTCTGATAGCCGCCGACGCGCACGATGCGATGCCAGGGCTACCCGGTGTTCAGGGGCCAGACGGGTTGGTTGACCGCTTCGTTGAGCAGTGGGAGCGCCTTACCGGTCAATCTGGGCGTGTATTTATGCGCGAGTGTCTCTTTCGTCTGGAACATGTGCGCCCCATACCATCTGTCTCCGGCGCCATCCGCCGCATCGAGGAGGCCGATCGGCCGCTGCTGCGCGAATGGGGTCGCGCGTTCTCGGCTGAGGCGCTAGGGATCACCGATGACCCAGAGATTGAGCCTCTCATCGCGCAGAGTCTGCGCTTCGGGTCCAGCGGCATGTATCTCTGGCAGGATGGCGCCAGCGTAGTCTCGCTCGCCGGCTACCGTGGCCCGACACCGCATGGCATACGGGTGGGGCCGGTCTACACGCCGCCAGAGGCGCGCGGCCACGGCTATGCCAGCGCGCTCGTCGCGGCCCTCAGCCAGCGCCTGCTCGATGAGGGCCGCCAGTTCACGTTCCTCTTCACCAACCTGGCAAACCCAACGTCAAACCACATCTATCAACAAGTAGGCTATGATCCAGTCAGTGATATTACTGTCTACACTTTTGAGCAGGCGCGCTAAGCGTCACCCCTCCACGACTTCGTAGTGCCGCGCAACGATGGGGTCAACGAACAGTCCGGCGATGTGGCTGCGATATTCGGCGAAGAGCGGGCCACCACGGAATATCACCGTATGATGCTCTAGCGTCTCCCACTCGATCTCCGCCACGAAGATCGCCGGGTCCTCGATCTGCCGTCGCAACGTCGCGGAGCGACAGCCCTCCGCGCCGCGAATCACTGGCAGCGCTGCCAGCAGACCTGCCGCCAGCGCCTCCCCTTTGCCCGGCTGCGCGGTGAATTGCGCGATTTCTTTGACCATGCCGCTCGCTCCTCTCGTACTCAGGCCGCCTGCGCGCTCGACCAGTCTCCCGCAAACGTTTGTATGAGAATGGCGACGGCGCTCTGGTCGGCGATCAGGATGCCCAGTTCACGGTTGTCGTCCAGCGAATTTGCGGAGAAGTTCTCTGAGCCGACGAAGCCCAGTCGCCCATCCGCAACCATCATCTTCGCATGCATATAGACGCTCGTGATGTAGCGCACATGGACGCCGCCCTGCAACAGCCTTGCCACATCAGTGTCAGCGCTGGCGGACCCGCTCGGCTTCGGCAGCACGACTTCCACGTTCACCCCACGTTTAGCGGCGGCAATGAGCGCCTGCTCCGACTGCGTGTCGTACATCTCCTCGTCCTCCACCAGCAGCGTTGTCCGCGCGCCATCGATGAACGCCAGCAGCCGCTGCCGCGCGTTGACCGGGCTAACGACGAGGTTGGGATCACTCAGCGTCGGCGTTGTCCGCGTCCAGTCCGCCTGGAAGATGGCGCTGGCCTCGTGCGCGTCCGCCGCCGCCGTATCGATCACGCCGTACTCGCGGTTGTCGGCGTAGGATGAGCCACCCAGCCCTGATTTCGTCAGGTTCGCTGTCATGATGTAGAGGGTCGCGCCGTCCACAATCATCGCCTTCTCGTGCGTATAGTGGAATGCTGGATTTGCGCCCTCCGCCTTCACGCCTGCCGCCTGAAGCTCTTGCAGCGTCTGACGCGGCGTCGTCGTGCCAGCGCCGTAGGGATTCAACTCCAGCAGCACGCGCGTATCCACGCCCCGCTGCGCTGCATCCTCCAGCGCGTGGATGACATTATAGTCGGTGAGCAGATACACCTCGACCCAGACCGACGACTGCGCGCTGCGAATGGCTTGCAGCACCGGCGCCTCGCCCGCCTGCGGTTCGACAAAGATCGTCACGCCTGTCGCGCCGCCGCTCGCTCCCGTCGTCGGTGTTTGCCCTGCCGATGCGCTGCTGGTCGGCGTCCCCGCGTCGCCAGATGAGCCGACCGTCTCGCTTCCTGTCCCACTCGCGCCCGCGCCACATCCCGCCAGCGCCAGACACGCGACCATGCCAAAGATGATGATTCCGCGCCGTAACATCGCTCGCTCCACACCCAGGCTCCCTGAACCACATCGCAGCCAGCAAAAATACTGGCCCGCTGTAGCAGTCTACAACAGGCCAGTATCACTTCACCGCCCGGCGGCCAGCGTGGGACGCCAGGAAGTCTACGCGCTAGGGATGGAAGGCCAGGAAGAGCGGCGCCATCACCAGCGTGATCGTGCTGAGCAGCTTGATCACGACGTGCAGCGACGGACCAGCGGTATCCTTGAACGGATCGCCCACCGTGTCGCCGACCACACTGGCTTCATGCGCCGGCGAGCGCTTGCCCAGCGGCTTGCCGTCTTCGCCCTTCAGGTTGCCCGCCTCGATGTACTTCTTGGCGTTGTCCCAGGCGCCGCCGCCATTGTTCATGAAGAGCGCCATCAGGATACCGGCGATGGTACCGACCATCAGCAGCGCCGCCGCAGGCTCCGGGCCGAGGATCCAGCCGATCAGGATCGGCGTGGCGACCACCAGAATGCCTGGGACAATCATCTGGCGCAGGGCCGCCGATGCGCTGATATCCACGCACTTCGCGTAGTCCGGCGTGACCTCGCCGGTCATGATCTTTGGCTCCGCCTTGAACTGGCGGCGCACTTCCTGGATCATCGACTGCGCCGCCGAGCCGACCGCGCGGATGGCGAGCGAGCTGAACAGGAAGATCAGCATCGCGCCGATCAGCGCGGCGATGAACGCGGGCGGGTTCGCCAGGTTCACTGAGTACGCCAGCGCAGCGGCCACCGGGCCAGCCTTCTCGATGTCGATGCGGTACTGGTAGATGATGTCCAGATAGGCGCTGAAGAGCAGGAACGCCGCCAGCGCCGCCGAGCCAATGCCATAGCCCTTCGTCAGCGCCTTCGTCGTGTTGCCCACTCCGTCGAGCGCGTCGGTGATTTCGCGCACGTTCTCCGGCTGCTCGCTCATCTCGACGATGCCGCCGGCGTTGTCCGTGATCGGCCCGAACGTGTCCATCGCCAGCACATAGCCCGCGCTCATCAGCATGCCCATCGTCGCGACGGCGGTGCCATAGATGCCGCCTGTGCTGACCACGCCATGCGAGCCGAGGTTGCTCAGCGAGCCAAGCCAGTACGAGAGGCCAAGCGAGCCGCAGATCGCCAGCACCGGCAGGGCGGTGTTCTCGTAGCCAATCGCGATGCCCTGGATGATCACCGTCGCCGGGCCAGTGCGCGCGGCGTCGGCGATCTCACGCACCGGACGGTACGAGCCAGAGGTGTAGTACTGCGTGATGATCACGAACAGGATGCTGTTCACGATGCCGACGACGCCAGCCAGGAAGAAGGCCCACCATGCGCTGGTCAGCGGCTTCAGCAGGAAATACGCGGCGAGAAAGATGCCAATCGCAGAGAGGATCGCCGTCGTGTAATAGCCGACATTGAGCTGACCCATCGCGATTTCGCCAGGGTCGCGGCCACCCGCCTGCCCCGGCTCGCGCACGGCGCTCTTGCGCACCATCGCGAGGCCCGCCAGCGAGCAGAGGATGCCGATGCCAACGACCACCAGCGGGAACATCACCCACTCCGGCGACGCCTTCGTCGCCACGCCGCCCGCCAGCGTCAGCGCGACCGCCGCGCCCAGGATCATCGCGCCGATATTCTCGGCGGCCGTGGACTCGAAGATGTCGGCGCCACGACCCGCGCAGTCACCCACGTTGTCGCCCACCAGGTCCGCGATCACCGCCGGGTTGCGAGGATCATCCTCCGGGATGCCAGCCTCGACCTTGCCCACGAGGTCGGCGCCGACGTCAGCGGCCTTGGTATAGATGCCGCCGCCAAGCTGGGCGAAGAGCGCCACGAAGCTGGCGCCGAAGCCAAAGCCCACGATGTCGGTTGGAGCGACCGTCGCCCCAGTGATGAGGGCGAAGACGAAGTACAACGCTGTCACGCCGAACAGACTCAGCGAGATGACCAGAAAGCCGGAAACCGCGCCGCCGCGCAGCGAGACCATCAGCGCATCACCCAGGCCACGCCGCGCCGCGCTCGCCACCCGGATATTCGAGCGGACAGCGACCTGCATGCCGATGTAGCCAGAGATGCCCGAGCAGAAGGCGCCAATCAGGAAAGAGGCGGCGGTACGCACGCCAACCCATAAGGGCGTATTGATGCCCGTGGCATGCGGGCTGCTGATGGTCGTCAGCCAGGCCAGCACGACGCCAATGATCACCGCAAATGCAAGCGCAAGATAGGTAATTGTGCGATACTGGCGGCTCAGGAACGCTTGCGCGCCGGTAAAGATCGCGTCAGACACTTTGCGCATCTCAGGGGTGCCCGTATCCTGAGATGTCACCCATCGCGCTAACAGCGCGGCGACGATGACGGCGATGACACTGGCTCCGATGGGGATAACCAGCCACCACATGCTGCTATTCACGAGTGCCTTTGCCCTCCTGAGTACCTGTCTCGTACAAGATTACGCTGCGCTGCGTTGAGGTGGGGCCAGGCGTGCGCGCGGCGTGGCAGCGCTCCTCCGCGCCACCGTCCGCATTCCAGGGATTCCCTGCGTTTGACCAGTGGGGATGAAGGCTGGCACGCCCGCGACCGTGCGACTGGCGCCCCGCCCAAAGCGGGATCAGCCCTAATGTCGTGCAAGGCGCCGCAGACGTGATTGCGCCAGAGCGCACATCACAGCGAGTGTAGCATAGCCGTGGCAGGTTGGCAAGCGCGCAACCGGGCGGCGCTCCGTTCCAGAGCGGGCTTGCGCCGCCGTGCGACCAGCCTGCCAGCGCGGAGAAGTTCGCGCGACGCTCAGCGCTTCTCGCGCGCCGTCACCAGCAAACCCGCGAGGTCGTCGAAGACGTACTCCGGGCGGCGCTGGCCGCTCGCGTCCTCGGCCTCGGCGGCGCTGGTCAGGCCGCTCAGCGTGAGCGCCGTCGCCACTCGCGCGGCATGCCCGGCTACGATGTCGAGGTCGAGGCCATCGCCGACCATCAACGCATGCTGTGGCGGCGTATCCAGCAACCGTAGCGCCTCCAGCAGTATGCCGGGGGCGGGCTTGCCGATCATCTCTGCGCGCCTGCCCGCAGCCGCTTCCACCGCCGCTACCATGGAGCCTGTTCCCGGCTCGAAGCCCCGCTCCACTGGCAAGCGTGGGTCGCGATTGACCGCATAGAGCGCGGAGCCCGCCAGCGCGGCGGTCAGCGCGCGTGACAGGCGCGGATAGGTCAGCGTGCGGTCGAGGCCGATCAGCACAGCGTCAGGGGAAGGGCCATCTTCATCGTCCAGCCACACCGGGCGCAGGCCCGCCGTCCGAAGCATCGTGACCACCGAAGCGCCCGCCAGCGGATACACCCGCCCGCCAGGGAAGCGCTTGGCAATCGCAGTGACGGTCGCCCAACCCGCCGTGACCACGCGCCCCTCCGGACGCGGCGCGCCTAGCCGCGCCAGCTTCGCCGCTACCTCCTCGACCGTAGCGAAGGAGTTGTTGGAGACAAACGCCACCTTGCGCCCGGTCGCGTCGATCCACTCGATGAGCTCACGCGCGCCTGGCAGCAGTGTCTCGCCACGATACACTACGCCGTCAAGGTCCAGAAGATACGCCGAGTAGTCGGCGATGGGGCGAGGATGGGTCATGCTGATGCGCTACCCTACCAGTTGCTGGCGAATGGCTAGCACCTCTTTGCGCAGCGCCGTATTCTCCTCGATGTCGCGCGTGACGTTATCGCAACCATGCAGCACAGTGCTGTGATCGCGACCGCCCAACAACTGGCCGATCTCCTGGAGTGAGGCGTCGGTCTCCTGCCGCATCAGGTACATCGCCACATGGCGCGGCACGACGATGTTCTTGTCGCGCTTCTTGCCCTTCAGGTCATCCACTGCGACGCGGTAATAGTCCGCGACCCCGTTCAGCACATCCTCGATGCTCACCCGGCGCTGGCGGATGTCGGTAGCGAGGTTTGCCATCGCCGCTTTGGCCGTCTCCATCGACATTGGCAGCCCTTGCAACTCCGCAAACGCCATCACGCGATTCAGGCTACCCTCCAGCTCGCGGATATTACTCTGCACGCGAGTCGCCACATAGAGGATCACGTCATCGGGTGTCTGTCGCCCACTCGCCTCTGCTTTGGCGCGCAGGATGGCAATGCGTGTCTCCAGATCGGGCGGCTGGATGTCAGCGGTAAGCCCCCAGCCAAAGCGCGAGCGCAACCGCTCCTCCAGGCTGACAATCGCTTTCGGATGGCGGTCGCTACAGATGACGATCTGCTTGTTCGCTTCGTACAGGCTGTTGAAGGTGTGAAAGAACTCTTCTTCGGTCGAGTCCTTGCCGGCGATGAACTGGATATCGTCCACCAGCAGCACATCCACCGAGCGGTACTTGGCGCGGAACTCTTCGGTCTTGCGGTAGAGAATGGCGTTCACGATCTCGTTCGTGAATGTCTCCGACGAGACATAGAGCACTGTCAGCCCGCGCTCCAGCGCGGTATGCCCAATCGCGTGCAACAGGTGCGTCTTGCCGAGTCCCACGCCGCCATAGAGGAAAAGCGGATTGTAGGCGTAGCCGGGATCGTCGGCCACCGCCTGCGACGCGGCGTGCGCCAACCGGTTGCCACTGCCGACGATGAAGGTCGAGAAAGTGTAGCGCTGATTGAGGCGCGGCGGGGTCAGCGGCGCCACACCCATCCCGCCATCGGCTGGCCCAGCGCCAGACGCCGCGCGCCCCCCCGTGGGATTCGCGCCCTGCCCGCCATACCCGCCATACCCGCCCGGCTCAGGGCGACGCGGCTCATCGCGCTGCCCGCCTGTCTGGTCACTCATGCTCGTCATCTCATTCGCTGCGTGTCGCGCCTGAACGGCGCGATCAGGAAGAAAGGACGCGCCATCGCCACGCCGGACGGACGCCGCGCTCTCTGGATAGGGCGATTGCTGCATGCCATCGGTCACACTCCCCCGGCCAGCGCGCCCACGCACACCAGTGGAGGTGTCGGCGCCGACAGTCGGCGATTGTGGAATACGCCGCCGCAGACGCAGGTGTGGCGCTGGCTCGTCGCGCAGCGCGGGCGTCACATCGCTGCCAGAGCGCTCCATCGCCTGCGCCCCACCCTCGCCAGCGTCATCTTCGAGCAGAATCAGTGGGCGCTCATAGCCAACTTGCGTGGCTGCTCCCCGCGCCGCGCCCGCTCGCTCATTCAGCGCGCCGCCCGGCGCCGTGGCGATAGTTAGCCGGACCGGCGCGCCCACTACGTCACTCAGCGCCCGCTCGATCAGATCATGGTAGCGCGAGGCGATCAGCTCCCGCTCAAACGTCGAGCGGACGTGCACGGTCGCGGCGCCACTACCCAAGCTGACGAGATGCGCGCCTCGCAGCCAGGTATTGAGCTGCGCCCCTGTCACCTCACGCTGCAAGCGGCTCAGCGCCGCGCGCCAGACATGTGCGTTGCTCACAGCTCTTCCTCGTCGTTCACACGCCCCACGCCTGCCCCACGCCGCTCGCCAGCGGGCGCGCAGAAGCGTCCCTGCCGGCACAACGGAGGTAACGCTCATGGTACACGTCCGGACAAATACGGCGCAAGCGCTCCGCCGGATGGGCCATGCGGGCGGCGTCAGGCGTCATCGTCAAGGCCAGCATCGCCCGCGCGCTCCTCGACGGAGATGTCAGCGCGTGAGGGTCGCAACGCAACCGCCTCACGCAGATAGACGTGGATCATCTCGGCGGCGGATTTATCGGTGTTGATGAGCATGAGCACCCGAATGCAGCGCGGCGCCACGGTCGTCGGGACTGGTATCTCGCGAGCGCACATAAGCGCCGTCTGCGTCCATCCAAGCTGCCGCGCAGCCAGCGCCGGATATTCGGCGTCGAGGTCATCGCTGACGGTGAAGAATGCGGCGGCTATGTCGTCGGGCGTCAGCGCATTGCGCGTCATCAGCCGCTCCAGCAACTCGCGCGTCGCCGCCAGGATCGCCTCGCGCTCGTTCGCGTCAGCCGTCGTCGCGCCACGTAGCCCACGGCAGGCTGTCATCTCGTCGCCCCTTTGCTTCCGCGCCAGCCATCGCGTGACGTTGCGCTATTCTACCGCATCCGCCCGCCATTTTGACCAGCCCCCACCGGGCCAGATATAGTGTAAGTAACAGCATCAGCATATCCCCTGCGCGCGACTCGCGTAGGGGGCGCATAGAGGCGATTGAGAAAGGCATCCATCGATGGAAGATACAACGCAGAGCGTACAGTCAGCGGACCAGGTGGAGCGCGTCGGCGAGTCCGCCATTGAGAGCGAGGGCATACTCGACGCTCTCCGGCAATGCTACGACCCGGAGATTCCCGTCAATCTCGTAGACCTTGGGCTGATCTACCGGGTACGCATCGAGGGCGCAAACGTCAACGTCCTGATGACGCTCACAGCGATAGGCTGCCCGGTCGCCCCTGAGGTCATGGCTGATGTGCAGGAACACATCAAGGAGACGGCAGGCGTCGAGACCTGCGAGGTTGATCTGACTTTCGAGCCAATGTGGACCCCGGAGCGCATGACCGAGGATGCGCGCTGGGAGCTTGGCATCTAGCGCCCTCGCGCCAGCCAGCGGGTCATGCGACGTTCAGGGTGAATGTCGTGCGCCCGCTGGCGCCATCTGGCAGCCTCAGCGCCACATCCAGCGCCCAGGCGCCCATCGCCAGCGCATGCGGCCCGCAGACATACTCGCCCGGCTCTCCTGTGGGTCTCGCGGCCTCACCTGGCAGCCCCATCGCCATTGTCGGCATGCTGAGCGCGCATCGCGCCTGCGCGCCCGCCACCGCCGCGCCTGTCGCATCCGTCACGCGCAGAATGAAAGACTCCGGTCGCCCGGCCCGCAGCGGCGCGGGGCTGAGCGCAAGTGTCACGGTGGCCAGCCCCACCTGCCGCGACATCGACTCTCCGCTGGCAGGCTCGCGCGGCGCCGTCGCCAGCCCATCTACGAGCCAGCCGCCCGCCAGCGTGGCGATCACGGCGAGGGCCACGAGCAGCGCCACCCCCCGTCCGCCCGCGCGTGGCGCCTCGCGCATCTGCTCTACTTCTGGCCCTTCAACTCGCATCAGAAACCGCTCCAGATGAATCGCGCCCATCGCGCGCCGAGAGTCGTCTTGATAGTGAGCAAGAATGCGGCTAACCCCGCTCTCGAGACGATTCTAGCCCATCTCGCGCCGTCTGTGTTGTCGGCGTCCAACCGGCTGAACGTGGAGAAGGCGCCACCGTGGGGACATTAGTGACGCGCGTGCTGGTCTCTGCGCTCTTCATCGCCGCGCTGGGCTGGCTGGCCGGGCGACTGCGAGGCATCCGCCAATCGTGGGCGCGGGCGCTGGTGCCCATACTACGCCGCCTGCCACATCGCCTCGACCGGATAACCGAGATCGCCGAACAGGGCGCCTTGACAGTGAAGGCGCCGCTGTTTGCCGATGTGCGCGACGAACGGCTCGTCGTGCGGGTCGTCGCGGCCATCCTGCGCGACTGCGTGATCTAGCGGCCCGCGCCTACCCGCCGTAGCCGCCCGACCCCTGCGGCGGCAAGGTTGCGCCCGGCTGCGAGTGATTGCCGCTCGTCCCCGCGACATAGACCCACACCTGCCCCGACTCCACCTTGGTCTGAATGGCGGGCAGCGGCGGATAGACATAGGGCGCGTCGCTCGCAGCGACCCCGTTCGCCTGGAAGCGCCCGCCGTGACAGGGACAATCGAAGGTCTGATCGCCAGCGTTCCACTGGAGCAGGCAAGCCATATGCGTGCAGACGCCGGAGAGCGCGACGATACCTTCGGCGGTGTGGCGGAGATAGCCAATGACCGCGCCCGCCTCAAATCGACGCACGGCGCCAAGCGGCAGGCTGTCCAGCCCGGCCACTGCCATCCACACACCCGCGCCCGCAGGCACCAGCGCGACCGATGGCGGCGGATTCTGCTTGCCGGTGGCGCCGGGAGTGCGAGTCGCCTGCTCCAGCGCGGCCGTCACACCCGCGCCAGCCACCGCCGCAGCCGCCGCGCCCAGCCCACCCCACAGAAGCCCACGCCGCGTAACCCCGCCTCGTCTAGGCGTCGCCGCTGGCGCAGACGGCGTCACTGGCGCAGGAGCGTTCGCGGTGGCGTCTGTCGTGATCTGCTCACGCTCAGCTTCCAGCCGGACGAAAAGGCGTGCGGCAAAACCCGGATCGACCGCGCCACCCTCCATCGCCGCCGCATGTAGCAGCGACGCGGTGGCGCGCAGACGCGCATCGTCCTCAGCGCCCAAATCCTGCGCCGGTCGGCGCTCAGCGCGCATATCCTCGATCAGATCCTGCGCCCGGACGTATTGCGCGGCGCTTTCCAGCTCGTTGGTCTCGTCGCCCTCTGGAGTCGCGCCATCGCCGGGCGGCCGCCGGTTGTCAGATGTCATCTTTGCCAGCTACCCCGCAATCGTCACCGATCACTGCGACTCATCGCCGTCCGTATGTTGCTCACCCAACGCGCTTGCCTTTTTGAGCGCGCGGAACTGGAGCACTTTCACATTCGCCTCAGTCAGGCTCATTCGTGACGCCGTTTCCTTGAGAGAAAGATTGAGCAGGAAACGGCAGGTGAGCACTTCGCGGTAGCGGTCGGGCAGGCCGCTCAGGATGCGCTGCGCCCGCGCGACGGCGCTCTGGTCGCCGGGCGGTTGCCCCACATTGATCGGGCTGTCCCAGCCAGCCGCCAGCAGGTCATCGAGTGAGCTGGTGCGAATCCGGTAGAATCCGCGCCAGTAGTCAGCGATGGTCGTGCGCGCGACCTGAAAAAGCCATGCCTGCGCGGCGGAGCCGTCTCGAGCCGTATCCAGCCCGCGTAACGCCTTCAGGTAGACCTGGGAGGTCAGGTCCTCCGCCTCTTCCCGATTGCCCACCTTGCTATAGACATAGCGATAGACAGTCGGCAAAGTCTCCTCATAGAGCGCGCGGAGACCAGCAGGCGCTGTCGAGGCTTCGGCGCTCGCTGGGGTATTTTGCTGCACTGGCTCCCCCTGGAGCATCATGCGTCGTTCTCCCGATCTTCCCCGCCAGAAGGATTCGCGTCGCCCCGCGCCTCTCGCGCCAGCGCGTTACTCTGACATAGGTAGATACGGAAGGAGTTACACGAACGAGCCGGAGCGGACATCAACGCCACGCCCCCTGGCAATACGATACACTAGGGAGGCGACAACCGCGACACACTCACCAAAAGGAGGCGCCAGAGCATGACGAACGATACTCCGCGATCCGCCCCCAGCAGCGCGCCCGACCATCTCGCCGACATCTTCGAGCGCCAACGCGCGCTCGGCGCATACTATCACCAAATGCGGTCGACCGGCTTCTATAGCTGGCCACCGCTCGAACGCTGCACGACCTGGACCCGCGCCATCGTCCACGAGTGCTGCGAACTGGACAACGAACTGAACTGGAAGCCCTGGAAGAACCCTCAATCGCTGGAGGCGAACCGCGAGGCGCGACTGATGGAGACGGCGGACATCCTGCATTTCCTGGTCCAGCTCGCACTCGATCAGGGCTTCTCCGCTGACGAGTTATACCACGCCTACGTTCAGAAGAATGAGGAGAACCGCGAGCGCCAGCGCAGCGATCCGCGCTACTCGCCCACCAGCGCCACCGAATAGCCGTCCGAAGGATGAGCGTCACATCATGAGCGAAGACTGCGACCCTATCACTGGGGAACCAGAGGGGGAACCAGAAACCATCCAGCCAGCCCGCATCACCCGCGAAACGCTGATCGGCTGCGTGGGCCTTGGTCTGATCCTGCTGACCTTGCCGCTCCTCTGGCTCTCCGCCAGCGTGGGCGCGGCCTGGCTCTCGCATACGCTGCCGCTGCTGGCGCTGCTCTCGCTGGCGGCGGGCGGCGCGCTCGCGCTGGGGGTACCCGCCGGACGGGCGGCGCGCTCGCGCGACCCCCAGCGTCCGCTCACGCGCGCAGGCATCGCGCCCACCATCGAGCGTCCGGCCACCAGCGCCAACCGCGCCATGTGGGGGCTGAGCGCCGCACTGATCGCCATCGCTATCGCAGGCTACAGCGCTGAGCTAGTCCGCCCCGGCGCCATGCCTGGCTTAACGCTGATGCTCGCGGCAGGCGCGCTGCTGGTCATCGAGGGCGCGCTGGTCAGTCTGGGTCGTGCGCCTGTCCCGGCGCTCCGCTGGCTGCGCCTCACAATGTATGGTGGCGCAGGCAGACAAAGCGTAAAATTGCTGGTAACAGGCGCCATCGCGCTGATTGTCGCGCTCTTCCTGGCGCAGCTAGATGGCTACATCTGGGGAATCCTGGGCCTGGCGACACTCATCG
This sequence comes from Ktedonobacterales bacterium, assembly GCA_036393135.1. Classification (GTDB taxonomy): domain Bacteria; phylum Chloroflexota; class Ktedonobacteria; order Ktedonobacterales; family JADMIN01; genus JAKAIY01. The sequence goes on along the minus strand of DASVWQ010000038.1, from coordinate 26,477 downwards.
CCGCGCTCGCGCTGCTCACACCGCTTGTCCGGCGCACATCGGCGCCGCGCTTCCCCGCGCCCTCACGCGATCAAGGCCACGCTCCGCCACAATGATACACTCGGCGCCACGCTCGGCGCCGCGCTACTTCTTCGTGGCGCCGACGGCCTGCGTGATGCCCTGCAGACCAATCACGCGGAAGCGCTGGTAGCGATTGTCGAGCAGTATCTCGACGGGCAGGGCCTGGAGCGTCGCCAACTCGCGCAGAATCGCCGCCTTGACGTTAGCCGCCGCCTCGTCATAGTCGCGGTGCGCCCCACCCAGTGGCTCCGGGATGATGTCATCCACCACACCCAATTCCAGCAGTTCCGGCGCGGTAATCTTCATCGCCTGGGCCGCATCTGGCGCAAAAGCGTTGTCCCGCCAGATGATCGATGCGGCGGCCTCTGGCGCGGCGACGGTATAGACCGCGTTCTCCAGCATCAGCACGCGGTCCCCCACGCCAATGCCCAACGCGCCGCCGCTGCCACCCTCGCCAATCACGATGCACACAATCGGCGTCCGCAGCCCCGCCATCACCAGCAGGTTTTCCGCGATGGCCTGCGAAATGCCGCGCTCTTCGTCGCCCAGGCCCGGATAGGCGCCCGTCGTGTCGATCAGCGCGACAACTGGCATATGGAACCGCTCGGCATAGCGGAAGAGTCGCAGCGCCTTGCGATAGCCCTCCGGATGCGCCATGCCGAAGTTGCACTCTTGACGTTCCTTGAGGTCGCGCCCCTTCTGGTGGCCTATCAGCACAACCGTCTGGTCGCCAATGCTTGCCACATAGCCCTGGATCGCCCGGTCATCCGCATAGCGTCGGTCGCCACGCAACTCGAAGGCGTCATCACACATCCGCTTTACATAGTCGTTGGTGTACGGACGGTCTCGAAACCGCGCGACTTGCACCCGCTGCCAGGGCGTCAGCGAGGAATAGATCTCCTTCGTCTTCCGCTCCAGTTCGCGCTGCAACTCCGCCAACTGCGCACGCTCATCGGAACGCATGCGGTCGCCACGCCGCTGCAAATGGGCCATGCGCTTCTCTATATCGGCGAGCGGTCGCTCGAATTCAAGATCGTATGCCATCGGTCAGCCCTTCCTCGACCCGGAGTATGGATAGCGACTACTGGGCGGCGCGCGGAGCGCCTGAGCCGTGCAATCGCAAGAGCCGCGCGAGTGTTGAGCGCAACTCACGGCGATGCGAGATGCCATCGATCATGCCATGCTTCAGCACAAACTCCGCAGTGTTGACATCCTTCGGCAGGCGCTGGTGCATCATCTGCTCGATTACGCGCGGCCCCGCGAACCCAACCAGAGCGCCCGGCTCCGCCAGAATGACATCGCCAAGAAATGCGAAGCTCGCCGAGACGCCAGCGGTGGTCGGATCAGTCAGCAGCGATACAAACACCACACCCGCATCGGCCAGGCGCGACAGGGCAGCGGAGGTCTTGGCCATCTGCATCAGCGAGAGGGTCCCCTCCTGCTGACGCGCGCCACCAGACGCCGACGCGATCACCAGCGGCAGGCGGTCAGCAGTCGCATGCTCGATAGCGCGAGTCAGTTTCTCGCCGACGACCGATCCCATGCTACCACCGATGAACCGGAAATCCATCACTGCGAGGACGAGCTTCAAGCCCTCGATGGAGCCAACGCCCGTGACGACCGCGTCCTCCAGGCCCGTCTTCTCGCGCTCGCTCACGAGCTTATCCGCATATGAGCCAGATCGCGCGACGAATCGCAACGGGTCACTGGAGAGCAAGCCATTCGCGAACTCGCTGAACGAATCGGGGTCCAGCAGCATTGCGATACGCTCTGGCGCTGTCAAGCGGAAGTGGTGGCCGCACTTCTGGCATACCTTGAGGTTCTTCTCGAGGTCCCTGGCCAGCAGCAACTCGCGACAGTTGGGACATTTGACCGCGATGTTTTCGGGAAGCGCGCGAGCGATGGCGTCGGGATGCGCCCCATTCATCTCCGGCGCCGAAAACGCTGGCCGTGACTCATCCGTCATATGCTCACCACTCCCGTCGCCAGAGACGTCCGCAATTCTACCAGTGCAAACGACATTCGCGCCTGCGCAGTCTAATTATCATCGCGCATCGTAGCGAAGGCGTCAACCAGCTAACACTTTTCAGGCAAGGTCCGGCTGGTTCAGTCCTCGTCAAACAGCGCGCTAACAAACTGCTCCGCGTCGAATGGCGCGATGTCGTTGACACGCTCGCCAGTGCCGACATACTTAATCGGCAGGCCCAGTTCCGAGGCGATGGCGAAGACGATACCGCCGCGCGCCGTGCCGTCCAGCTTGGTCAGCACGACACCGCTTACTCCGGCGTCCGCGATAAACTGCTTCGCCTGCGCAAGCCCGTTCTGTCCGGTAGTCGCATCGAGGACCAGCAACACCTCATGCGGCGCCTCTGGGTCATAGCGCTGGAGGACGCGCACGATCTTGCGCAGTTCGTCCATCAGTCCGGCCTTGGTGTGCAGGCGCCCAGCCGTATCCACGATCAACACATCCGTGCCGCGCGCCTGCGCCGCCTGCATGCTATCAAAGACAACCGCCGCCGGATCCGCGACTGACTTGGGATCAACGCCCTGCTGGTGGGCGATCACTGGCACGCCGATGCGCTCGCCCCACGTCTTGAGTTGCTCCACGGCGGCAGCGCGGAAGGTATCGCCAGCCGCCAGCATCACGCGGTGTTTCTGCCGCTTCAGCAGGTTGGCCAGCTTGGCGATACTTGTGGTCTTGCCCACGCCATTCACGCCGACAAAGAGGAGCACAGTGATCGGCGAGGTCTCTGAGAAGACAAGCGGTTCCGGGTCGCCCAGCAGCAGTTCCAGTTCTTCTTTCAGCGCCGCGCGGAGTTGCGCGCCACTCGTCATCTGCTCCGCCCGCGCCCGCTCGCGCAGGATGCCCATGATGCGCTCAGTCGTCTGGACGCCGACATCGCCCGTGATGAGGGTTTCTTCCAGCTCATCCCACAGGTCGTCGGTAATGTCTTCATGAGCTAGCGTCTCACTCACCCGGCCAAAAAGCTGACGTGTGCGACCCAGGCTCAGCTTGAACGGGTTGAAAAAGCCGCGCCGCGGCTCATCCGCCACATCCGCATCGGCCTCTGTCGCCGTGGGCGGGTCAGCGGCTGATGAGGCAGGATCCGTCCCGTCCGCCTGATCGCTGGCGAGAGGCTCTGACGCCAGCGCCTCAGGAGCCGCATCGATAGCCGCATCGGCTGAGTCCTCGGTCGCCTCTCCAGCATCGTCCTGGGCGTCCTGATCGTCGTTCTGCCGCCCGAAAATGCCGCCCCGAATCCGCTTGAACACAGCCTGTCCTCTTGATGTCTCTCACGCCAGGCAACCCGTATGATAACGCGCGCCACGCGCTCACAGCGGCGCCAACCTCATCCACCCACGGCGTCCGGCCCTGGCGGGCTGGGAATTGGGCAAGTAGGCGTGTACCTGTGAACGCGCGGCTATGCTAGCGTTGAGCGCGGTGGGTGTACATCGAGCCATCACTGACCGGCTCGTTTATGATGATGTCGCCGTTTCGGATTTTGACGTTATACAAGCAAGCAGGATTTGTGCAAACCCACGCCTTGTACTGGATCGAAGCGCCCTGACTGCCAAAATCTGAAAGCGGGACGAGCTCGCCCGCTCCACACTTGCGGCATCTAGGAAATCCATACTCCACAGCAATCGCCCCCTTCAGGAAATTCGGTACATATGTGCCCGCTCGGCTCCTACCCACTCAGGACGCCGCGAGGTATAAAAGGGTCACACAAAGCGTCAGAATGGGCCGCCATTGAGAGGGGGCGAGCGCCTCCACAGTCCCCACCCACCGCGTGCGCAATGCCGGGCGCGCACCATTGTACGAGCAGAAGTATACACCAAAAAAGGCGTTCGCGTTAGATGCTAGGCTAACAGGGGCATGGCGCCTCTCTCTATACTATACACCAATTACTACAATCGACCTCGCGTTTGGGTAGCCTGTGTCTCCCCGCCGCTCTAGCGCGTTATAATCGCTGAGAGAGGATCACGACTTCGCGAAGCGCCATCACGCTTGTAGAGCTTGCCTGCCTGGGCTATACTACATCGTGGCCATGTTGGATGGGGCAGGCGTCAGGATGTCTGGGCGCGGCCCGTTGCGCGGGATGCGCCAAACGTCAGGCCTGGCGCCAGGGAGAAATCGTAGGATGGACAACACGCGTCGGCCAGCCCGTCGCACCCGTCGCGCGCCGCTGAGCGCGGGCAGTGAGTTCCTCGCGCCCGACACCACCCGCTCCGGCCTGGATGACCTGTCCCCCAATGGCGTCATCCGCGAGTTGCCTGTCTTGCCCGTCAGAAATACCGTCCTCTTGCCTCGAATGATCTCGCCGCTCCACGCCGATCTCGAACCCGCCCTCAAAGCGGTAGAAGCTGCCGTGGCGGTAGACCATTGCATTCTCATTGTGGCCCAACGCTCAGATCAGATCACCGACCCCGTGCCGCAAGACCTGTATGAAATGGGCGCAGAGTGCGTCATCAGTCGCGTGGTACGCATGCCCGATGGCGCCGCCAGCATTATCGTCCAGGGCGTCCGCCGCTTCCGCATTCAGCGCTGGACGCAGCGTGCGCCGTATGGTCGGGCGCGCGGAATCGCCTACGATGAGCCAGAGACCCGCTCAGCGCAGGTCGAAGCGCTTGCCCGCACGATGCTGCGCACGTTCGAGGCAGTCACCAAAGTCAGCCCACGCCTGAACGAAGAGGCGTACATTCAGGCGCTCAACATCGATCTGCCAGGCACGCTGGCTGACTTCGTCGTCGCCAAGCTAGAGCCGCCGATTCAGGTACGCCAGGACATCCTCGAAACCATCGATGTGGTGGACCGCCTCCACCGCACCCTCGTCCTGCTCCAGCGCGAGTTGAGCGTCCTGGAGCTGGAGCGCAAGATTCAGGATGACGTGCAGCAGGAGGTTGACCAGGGTCAGCGCGAATACTTCCTGCGCGAGCAGATGCGCGTGATCCAGCGCGAGCTGAGCGGCCATGATCCTGCCACCCGCGACGCCCAGGAGCTGCGCGAGAAGATCGAGGCAGCGGGCATGCCAGCGGAGACGCGCGAGAAAGCCCTGCATGAGTTGGAGCGCCTTGAAGCGATGTCCTCGATGGCGCCAGAGTATGGCGTCCTGCGCAATTACCTCGACTGGCTCACCGGCGTCCCATGGACAACCCGCACCACCGACAACCTCGACCTGCGCCGTGTCTCCGATCTGCTCGATGAGCGCCACTATGGCCTCAGCAAGGTAAAGGATCGCATCATCGAGTACCTGGCGGTGCGCAAACTCGCTCCTAACGGCAAGACCCCGATCCTCTGCCTCGCTGGCCCTCCAGGCGTCGGCAAGACCTCGCTGGGCCGCAGCATCGCCGACGCGCTGGGACGCCGGTTCGTGCGCGTCTCGCTGGGCGGCGTCCGCGACGAGGCCGAGATTCGCGGCCACCGTCGCACCTACGTCGGCGCGCTCCCCGGCCGCATCATCCAGTCGATGAAGCAGGCGGGCGTGGTCAATCCAGTCTTTGTGCTGGACGAGATCGACAAACTCGCCTCCGACTTCCGGGGCGATCCATCGTCCGCGCTACTGGAAGCGCTGGATCCTGAGCAGAACAGCAACTTCTCCGATCACTTCCTGGAGGTCCCTTACGACCTCTCGCAGGCGCTCTTCATCATGACCGCCAACGTGCTCGACATGATTCCGCCGCCCCTGCGCGACCGCATGGAGGTGATCGAACTGCCGGGCTATACCGAGGAGGAGAAGCTGCGCATCGCGACGCGCTACCTCATCCCGCGCCAGATGACCGACGCCGGCCTCACGCCAGCGCGCATCCAGATCGACGACGACGCCGTGCGCCGCATCATCCGCGAGCACACCTACGAGGCGGGCGTGCGCAATCTGGAGCGCGAGATTGGCGCCGTGATGCGGCGGGTCGCCCGACGGGTCGCAGAGGGGCGGCGACATGCTGCGCACGTGACGGCGGCGCGCGTTCCCGCCTACCTCGGCCAGCAAAAACACTTCCCCACCGAGGCCGAGGAGCGCGACGAGGTTGGCGTGGCCACCGGGCTGGCCTGGACAGCGGCGGGTGGCGACCTCACCACCATCGAGGTGATGGTGGTTCCGGGTCACGGCTCGATCCAGCTCACCGGACGGGTGGGCGACGTTATGAAAGAGTCGGCGCAGGCGGCGCTTACCTACATCCGCGCACGGGCTGACGCGCTCGGCCTCGCGCACGACTTCTACGAGCGGGTGGACATCCATGTGCATCTGCCCGCCGCCAGTATCCCGAAAGATGGCCCCTCGGCGGGCATCACCATGGCGGTAGCGATGATCTCAGCGCTGACCGGGCGCGAGACCCGCCGCGATGTCGCGATGACCGGCGAGATCACCCTACGCGGACGAGTGCTGCCGGTTGGCGGAGTCAAGGAGAAGACGCTGGCGGCGCATCGCGCGGGTATCACGACAATCATCATGCCTCGCCGCAACCTGAAGGACCTCGAAGAGGCTCCCGTGGAGGTCAGAGAGGCCCTCACCATCATTGGTGTGGACTCGATGGACGAGGCGCTGGCCAACGCGCTGCGCGAGCCAGTCCGCCGTATCACGCCTGAGGCCGCCGCGCATGTCTCTGGCAGCCTCACCGGCGCCCGGCCGCCTTCGCGCCCGCTCGGCGAGGCTATCGCCGCCCAGGGTCGCATCGAGCGTGCGCGCGCCCCGCGCGATGTGATCGTCGCAGGCTGACGGGCGCCCGATTTTGCTGGCATGTGTGCGGATGAGGCTCTTTTCGGCGTACAACTTAGGAAGAGCGGCGCATGCGTGTCTATCTGGAGCGCGCGACGCCAGGAACCACGAAAGCGAGCCGCCAGTGACCGCAGGCGCATCACGGCCAGAGCTATCCATCGTCATACCAGCCTACAACGAGGCGCGGCGGTTGCCCGAAAGCTTCTCCCGGCTCTACGACTACCTCCAGCGCCAGCCCTGGCTGGTCGAGGTTATCGTCGTGGATGACGGTAGTGATGATTTCACGGCGGCGGTTGTGCGCGCGTGGATGGGCCGCTGGCATGCGCTGCGTCTGATCCAGATTTCCCATGTCGGCAAGGGCGGCGCTGTACGGGCGGGCGCGCTCGCGGCCCAGGGAACGTGGGTCTTCCTCGCCGACGCCGACTTCTCGATGCCCGTGCAGGAACTGGCGTATTTCGCTGGCTCCGAGTACCCCGACGTTGACCTGCTGATCGGCTCGCGCGAGGCTCCCGGCGCCCAGCGCATCGGTGAGCCAGGCTACCGCCATCTGCTGGGGCGCGCCTTCAACTTCGCAGTGCGGCGGCTGGTCGTCTCAGGCATCCACGATACACAGTGCGGCTTCAAACGGCTGCGGCGCGAGGTCGCGCTCGATCTCTTCCTCCATCAAAAGGTGCCTGGCTGGGGGTTCGATGTCGAGATGCTCTACATCGCCCGTCTGCGCGGCTATTCCATCCGCGAGCAACCTATCTCCTGGTATTACAAAGCCGGCAGCAAGATCAATCCGCTCCGCGACACCTGGCGCATGTGGCGTGACGTGCTATCCGTCCGCCGCCACGCGCGGGCGGGCGCCTATGCTCGCCGCATCTACCCCCACCCGTCCTATTCCAGCGAGTCGGGCGACGCGTCGGCTTCTCTCGCCGACGGCGGCGAAACAGCCACCGCCAGCGAATAGCGTCAGCGCCTTAGTGGAGCAGCGCCGCAGCCGCCGCCTGCGCATAGGCGTCCAGCGGGCCAGCGAACACGATCAGCAACAGTGTCAGCGCCGCAGCGATGACCAGCGCCATCGCTGCGCCGACCGGAACGGGCGTGGTGGTCTGCGGGGCCACTGGCGCGACGACCTGCTCCCTCACCGCGCTTGCCTCGACCAGCGCATCATCGCCGCCAGCGCCGACAGCCGCGCCGACAGCGACCAGCGCAGGCTTGGACGCCGGAGTCGCGCTCACCGCGCCCGGCTCGATGAAGTACATCGCCCAGATGACCCGCAGGTAGTAGAACATACCCAGCACACTCGCCAGGATGCCGATAATGGCCAGGGGGAGCTGTCCGCCAACGATAGCCGCATAGAACACAAAGTACTTCGCCAGGAAGCCCGCCGTCGGCGGCATGCCCGCCAGCGAAAACAGAAAGACCGCCATCGCCGCCGCCAACAGCCCATTTCGCCGCGCCAGCCCGTTGAAGTCGTCCAGCGCGGTCCCACGGCCATCGTCGCGTTCGATCAGCGCCACCACGCCGAAGGCCCCCACGTTCATCACGGCGTAGGCGGCCAGATAGAAGAACAGCGACGCGACCGAGCGCGGCGTCGCCGTCACCACCGCGACCAGCAGATAGCCCGCGTTCGCGACACTGGAATAGGCGAGCATGCGCTTCACGTTGCGCTGGGTCACGGCGAGCAGATTGCCAACGATCATTGTCAGCGCCGCCAGCGCCCAGATAACCGGCTGCCAGCGCGTATCCTGCGACTGCAAGGCAAATATGAAGACCCGCGCAAGCGCCGCGAACGCCGCTACCTTTGTCGCCACCGACATGAAGGCTGTCACAGGCGTTGGCGCGCCGGTATACACATCGGGTGTCCACGCCTGGAAGGGAACCGCCGACACTTTGAAGCCGAAGCCAACCACCATCAGTCCAACGCCGATGATGAGCAGCGGGCCGAAGCCCTGGCCTAGCGTCGTCGCGTGAGCGCCCAGGAAGCGCGCGATGTCGTTCAGGTCAGTGCTGCCCGTCGCGCCATAGGTCAGCGACATCCCGTACAGCAGGAACGCCGACGCGAAGGAGCTGAGAATGAAATACTTCATGCCCGACTCCTGGGCGCGCAGGCGGGCCTGCGGCAGCGCACAGAGGATGTAGAGGGAGAGCGAGAGGGTCTCCAGCCCGACAAAGACAGTCATCAGGTTGGTCGCTGCCGCCATCAGCATCATGCCCAGCGCGGCAAGCTGGAGCAGAACGTAATATTCGCCAATCCGCGCGATACCCTGGCGCTCGACATAGCCCGGCGAGAACAGCAGGGCCAACCCCAGCGTGAAGAGGACGATGGCCGCCGAAAAGATCGCCACGCCATCGATCGACACCATGTCATAGAACGCCGCTCCGCCGCCCAGTGTCGAAACATAACCCAGCGCGATAGCCGCCGCAATGGTCCCGACGAGGCCCACCAGGGCCAACCCACTCTTGCGACCCTCGGGCAACGCGAGGTCAGCCAGCAGTGTTGCGAAGACGGCCGCCAGCACGATCAGTTCCGGCAGGATGCGCAGCCAGTCGCCGCCCGTCGGTGTATAGGTAAACGGTGAGGATGCAATCATCGTCCGTACTGCCTCTTGCCCACTCGGTCACACATCGCGCGTTCGCGCGCGATCATTTCGCTGGCTCATTGCCCAGTATCGGCGCGGGCGTCACCTGAGTCGCCACCACGATCTGCCGCGCTGCCGCATCGGTGCGCGACGTGATCTGCGACGGAACTATGCCCAGGTAGAAGATCAGCGCTATCAGCGGGATCAGGGCGACGAACTCGAATCCACGCAAGTCGCGCAGCTTGCCCTTCGGCGCCGCCAGCGCCGCTGAGACAGCGCCCTCCTCCGGCGGCGGACCGTGCATCACGCCCTGGAAGAAGCGCAGCATGTACCACGCGGCGGGGATCACCACCAGCGTCGCCAGCGCGCCGTAGACCCAGCTCGCCTGGAACGCGCCCAGGAAGGCCAGAAACTCGCCCGCGAAGCTATTCAGCCCCGGTAGCCCCAGCGCCGAGAGCGCGGCGATCAGGAACGCCGTCGCCAGCCACGGCAGGCGGGTCGCCAGCGCGCCAAACTCGCTGAGCCGCCGCACGCCAACCCGCCGCTCGATGGCGTCGCCGATCAGGAACAGCGCCACGATGAGAACACCGTGGTTGATCATCTGGAGGATCGCGCCCTGTGTCCCGTCGATATTCAGCGCGAAAACACCCAGCACGATCACGCTCATATGGCTCAGGCTGACGTAGGCCAGCAGTCGCTTGAAGTCGGTGGCGATCAGCGCCTGCAACGCGAAGTACAGGATGCCAACCACCGCCAACGTCCCGATCAGCGGGAAGTAGGCGTGCATCGCCTGTGGGAAGAGCGGCGCCACCAGGCGCAACATGCCGTAGATGCCCGTCTTCGCCATCACCCCTGCGACTACCGCCGTGACGGGCGCAGGCGCCTCCACATACACATCGGGCGCCCAGTTGTGCAGCGGGAACAGCCCCGCCTTCACCGCAAAGGCCGCCATGAACGCCAGGAAGAGCGCTCCCTGCGCTACGGGTGGCACGCCCAGCCGCAGCAGCGTCGGCAGGTCGAGGGTAAAACTAACGCCCGCATTGGTCGAGACGACCGCGCCCAGCCAGATGATGCCGATCAGCATCAGCAACGAGCCGACGCTCGTGTAGATGACGAACTTGATCGCCGCCGACGTCCGTCGTGGCCCGCCGAACATGCCCACCAGCAGGTACGCCGGGATCAGCATCAGTTCCCAGAAGATGTAGAACAGGAAGACGTTTGTCGCCAGGAAGACGCCCTGCATCGACCCGGCCAGCAGCAGCATCAGCGCCACATAGCTCCGGGTGCGGTCACCCGACTGCGCCTGCGGCCACGAAGCGATCAGCGCCACCAGCGTCACCAGCGCGTTCAGGCCCAGCAGAAAGAGGCTCAGGCCATCGACGCCCAGCGAATAGCTGATGCCCAGATCAGGCAGCCAGGGCATGCGCTCGACCAGCGCATAGCCGCCGCTCAGCGGCGTCATCGGGATCAGCGCCAACGTCAGCGCCAGATCAGCCAGCGCCACCGCCAGGCCCCAGCCCCACGCCACGCGGCGCGGCAGCAGCGACGCGACGATCGCGCCTGCTATCGGCAGGAACACGATCACGCTGAGCATCGGAAACTGCGTCATGTTGCTCTACTCTATACTCATCGGCGCCACTGCGAGCGCCGCTACTGGCTCACCGCGATGAAATACACGAGAATCACCACCGCGCCCAGGAAGAGCGTCAGGGTGTAGTTGCGCAGGAAGCCGGTCTGGAAGCCGCGCAGTCCCGCGCTGACACCGCCAACCGCCTCGCCCACGCCGCGCGAGCCAGCCGACAGCGTGTCGTCCTCGATGCCCACGCGCAGCACGCCCGCCAGCGCCACAATCGGCCGCACGATGACGAGATCATACAGGTCATCTACCAGCCAGCGCCGCCGCAGGAAGGTGACCGCCGGACTGACACGCGCATCATCCGCGGCAGGAACTCGTCCGCTGGCGTAGCGCGACCACGCATAGCCCACGCCCACCAGCGCGCAGACCAGGCCCGCCAGCATCGAGGCCCAGAACGGCCCGGTCGCCAGTTCCACAGCCGCTGGGGCCGCTGGGGCCAGGAAATCGCTCAGCCAGTGGCTGCCCGGCAGCTCGATCAGGCCGCCGATCACCGAGAGAATCCCCAGCGCATACATCGGCGCCATCAGCGCCAGGCCCGGGCGATGCAGCCCTGCCAGCGCGCCGCCGCCATGCCCGCCGCCGTTGTGGCTGGCCACTGGCTCCCCGCGATACGCGCCGAAGAACGTGACGAATATCAGGCGGAAGATGTAGAAGCCCGTCAGCCCCGCCGTCAGCAGGCCAACCGCGTACAGGACGTACCAGCCCGCCGCGCCGCTGGTAGTCGCTCGCTCCAGCACCGCTCCCAGGATGGCGTCTTTGCTCCAGAATCCAGCGAAGGGGAAGATCGCCGCCAGCGCCAGCCCCGAGACCACGAACAGCCAGAAGACGCCGCTCAGCCGCTCGCGCAGCCCGCCCATCTTGCGGATGTCCTGTTCGCCACCCAGCGCGTGGATCACCGCGCCCGCGCACATGAAGAGCAGCGCCTTGAAGAAGGCGTGCGTCACCAGATGAAAAATACCAGAGCTGAAGCCGCCCGCCGCCTCACCCATGAACATGTAGGCGATCTGGCTGATCGTCGAGTAGGCCAGGATGCGCTTGATGTCGTTCTGCACGCAGGCGATGGTCGCCGCGAAGAACGCCGAGGCGCCTGCCACCACCGCGACCACTACCAGCGCGTCCGGCGCCGCCGTGAAGAGCAGGTGCGCCCGCGCCACCAGATAGACGCCCGCCGTCACCATCGTCGCCGCATGGATCAGCGCGCTCACGGGCGTCGGGCCTTCCATCGCGTCGGGCAGCCAGACGTGCAGCGGAAGTTGCGCGGACTTCGCGGCGGCGGCGATGAACAGCATCATCGCGATGGCTAGCAGCGTCCCGCCCGACGCCAGATCCGCCGGATTGGTCGCCGTCGCCTGCCCCACGCCGAGGATCGTCCGATAGTCCAGCGCGCCGTGATACACGCCGACCAGCAGGAAGATGGCGATCAGCAACCCGAAGTCGCCGATGACGTTCACCACGAATGCCTTGCGCGCCGCGTCCACCGCCGACCGCCGGGTATACCAGAAGCCAATCAGCAGGAACGACGCCAGACCGACGCCCGCCCAGCCAACCAGCAGGAACAGGAAGTTGTCAGCGGCCACCAGCAGCGTCATGGCGAAGACGAAGAAGTTCATGTAGGAGAAAAAGCGCCAGTAGCCGGGATCACCCTCCATGTAGCCAATGGAGTAGACGTGAATGAGGAATCCAACGCCTGTCACCACCAGCAGCATCACGGCGGAGAGCGGGTCCGAGAGCAGCCCGAAGCCTACCGAGAATGACCCCGCGCTGACCCATTGCCACAGCGAGACATCACCCACCCGCTGGGCGGGCGCCACGGCGAGCAAAGCGCTGAGGTCGGCCACCGCCATCGCGAAGGCGATCAGGATGACCCCGCATCCGATCAGCGAGGTGAGTTGGCGCGGCAGCATCCGCCCGAACACGCCGAGGACGACGAATCCGACGAGCGGAGCCAGCAGGATGTATGGCGTCAGATTCAGCATACTAGCCCTTCAACGAGTTCAGCTCGTCCACATTGATCGAGGTACGGCTGCGGAATATCGAAACGATGATCGCCAGCCCGACCACCACCTCAGCGGCGGCGACGGTCAGCGTGAGAAAGACGAAGATCCAGCCCTGCACCGAGTTGAGGAAGTGCGCGAACGCCATGAACGAGAGGTTGACAGCGTTCAGCATCAACTCGATGGACATGAACATGATGAGCGGGTTTCGCCGCGCCAGCACGCCCAGCGCGCCGATGGCGAACAGCACGCCGCTGACGATGAGATAGTCGGAAAGTGGCATCGTGACAGCTCCCTGGCGTCCTATTCGTCCACATGGGTTGGTCGGCGACCCAGCGCCACCGCGCCCAGCGCCGCGACCACCAGCAACACGCCCGTCACCTCGAACGGAAACGAGTACCCATGAAAGAGCGCCATCCCGAATGCCTCGGTGTTGCCGCCGAACGCCTTTATCGCGGTGGAGAGCGCGCTCGCGCCCGTCACCTTCGCGTCTGTCGAGATAGCGCCTGTGACGGCGGCGTAGGACAGCCCGCCGACCAGGATCACCGCCATGCCGATACCCGCGCCCCACTGCCAGCGCAGCGGATCGCGCCCCACGGCGGCGGCGCCACCCGGAGTCAGCATCGTGACAACGAACAGGAACAGCACCATCACTGCGCCCGCATAGATGAGCACCTGGATCGTCGCGATGAACAGCCCACCCAGCGAGAGGAAGAACAGCGCCAGCGTCAGCAAGTTCAGGATCAGGCTGAGCATGCTATAGACCGCGTTACGGTTCAGCACGACACCCAGCGCGGAAGCTATCGCCGTGACCGCCAGCACATAGAAGGCTATCTGGCTAAACAGCATAACAGCTACGCTTCCTCCTCTTTGGCCCGCACGCTGGCCACATCGCGGGCCATGTCATCATCGCCCAGCGTGATCGCCTGGCGCGGGGTCACGTCGGCCTGGCCCACCGCCGCCGCCGTCGCCATCTGCCCATCGAAGAAGCCCTGGCGAACGGGAATCGGCGTCACAGTCTCCTCGGGCGTCGGCGCCGCCCAGGCCTCGAGCGAGCCACGGGTCGAAGAGGTCTGCGGCTCCAGCAACTGTTCTTTGTGATAGACCAGATCCTCGGCGTGCATGCTGGAAAACTCGTAGATGCGTTCCAGCGTGATCGCGCCCGTCGGGCAGGCCTGCTGACAGTAGCCGCAAAAGATGCAGCGCAGCAGATTGATGTCGAAGACGCGGGCATAGCGCTCGCCTGGCGAGACGCGGTTCTCGTCGGTGTTCTCGTCCGCCTCGATATAGATGGCGTCAGCGGGGCAGGCGCCCGCGCAGAGGAAACAGCCGACGCAGCGCTCCAGTCCGTCTTCATAGCGGTGCAGCACATGGCGCCCACGGAAGCGCGCTGGCAGCTCGCGTTTCTCCTCAGGATACGAGACGGTCGTCGGCTTCTGGCCAAGCTCGCGCAAGGTCGTCGCCAGGCCCTTTATCATTTCCATCGCCATGTGGATGCGCTCCCGCTAGTTGACGCCAGTATTGGCGCTGACACTCGATTCCTGCCCGTCGCTCATACTCGTCCCAGCGGGCATGCCGGAGACCAGTCGCACCGAGGAGGGCATCGGAATGACCGCTCCCGTCACATCGACGCTCACTGGCTGCCTGCGCCGCGCTCGCGCATAGTACACTACGCCTGCGACGAACAGGATGCCAAGGCTGATGAGGCCGCTCACCCACCAGGCCAGCCCAAACGCCACCACCGCCGCCGTCACCAGCGCGTTCAGTACCGCCAGCGGCAGCAGGACCTGCCAGCCAAAGCGCATCAACTGGTCATAGCGGATGCGGGGCAGGGTCGCGCGCAGCCAGATGAAGACGAACAGGAAGAACGCGACTTTGATGAAATACCAGATGAACGGCAACCCGAAGACGCCATCCAGCGAGCCGAGGGTCCAGCCGCCGAAGAACAGCGTCGCCACGACCGAACTGGCCGTAATCATGTTGATGTATTCGGCCATCTGGAAGAGACTCCAGCGCAGCCCGCTGAACTCTGTCAGATAGCCCGCCACTAACTCCTGCTCGGCCTCCGGCAGGTCGAACGGCGCGCGGTTGACCTCGGCGACGGCGGCAATGCCATAGAGCAGGAATCCCAGCGGCTGCGCCAGGATGAACCAGATGCCCTGATTGACCTGCGCGTGGACAATGCCAATCATATTGAGCGTGCCAGCAAACATCAGCACACCGACGATGGCCAGGCTAATGCTGACCTCGTAGGAGACCATCTGCGCAGCGGAGCGCAGCGCCCCCAGCAGCGAATAGCGGTTGCCAGACGACCAGCCGGCCAGCACGATGCCGTAGACCGCCAGAGAAGCGATGGCGAAGATGTAGAGCACGCCGACATTCAGGTCCGCGACATACGGCGCCCATGCTTTGGCGATGCTGGTATTGCCCCAGGCCGTCGTCCCACCCAGCGGCACCACCGCGAACGCCGTCAGCGCCACCACCACCGAGATCGCTGGCGCTATCAGGAAGGCGATCCGGCTCGCATTGGTCGGCAGAATCTCCTCTTTGAATCCCATCTTCAGCGCGTCAGCCAGCGGTTGCAGGATTCCAAACGGCCCCGCTCGATTCGGGCCAACCCGCCGCTGGAAGCGCGCAATCACCCGCCGCTCGATCAGCGTCATGTAGGCGAACGCCGTCAGCAAGGCCACAATCGCGATAATGCTCTTGACCAGCGCGCCAACGAGAAACCAGGCGAGGTCATTCATCAGGCCTGCTCCCCCCGGCCACCTGACCGTGACAGTTCACCAGCGCCGTGCGCGACGCCCTGCGTCAACATCTCCAGCGTCAGGAATGGCGTCCCGTCCAGGCCGCCACGCGCGTCCGTCTGCGTCAAGGGCCACTGCGCGCCGGTCGCGCCCAGCCCGCGCCGCGACGCCCCGGCATAGATGGGCGCCGTCTTCGCAATCTCTGCCAGAATCGGCGCGGCGCCGCTGTAACTCCAGTCGAGGTTCAGCGCCCGCGCCACATCCTGCAAGATCTGCCAGTCGGCCCGCGCGCCGGGTAGCTCCAGCATCGCCTTGCGCACGACCTGCACCCGCCGCTCAGTATTCGTGAACGTACCATCCTTCTCGGTGTACGAGACAGCAGGCAGCACGACTGTAGCCAGCTTGGCCGTCTCCGTCAGGAACAACTCCTGCACGACCAGGAACTCCAGCCCGCCGAGCTTCGCGCGTCCGGCCTCATCCAGCCGCTTCGCGGGATCGGCGCCCATCACGTAGAGCGCCTTCACGCCGCCCGCGAGCATCGTGTCATAGTCCAGCCCCGGCTCACCGCTCACCGGCAGGTAGCCCGGCGCCATGTCGGGCAGCAGCCCCATATCACGTGCGCCGAGCGAGTTCGCGCTCGCCAGCAGCGGCCCAACGCCAGCGCCCAAGCGCCCATAGTTGTCCGTCAGCATGGCAAGGTCGAGCGCATCGGCGGCCAGGGTTGCGCCGGTCGCCTCGCGCGTCGCCTGCTCATCGTAGAGAATGACCGCGCCCGACGACCCCGCGATCTCGCGCGCCAGCGTCCGCAGCGCCTCGGCGTCGCAGCCAGCGGCGGCGGCCACGGCCTCCGGCGTCGCGTCCGCCAGCGCGGCCAGCCGCGCCGCCAGCCCGTCCTGCTGGCTCTCCGCCCAGGCGCCGCGTGTCAGCCCCTCGCTCAGTGTCGCATGCAGCAGCGCCCGCGCCACCGCGCCTGTCTGCCCGGCGCCCACGCGGATCACACCCGCCGCCAGCCGCTCGATGCGCTGCTCCTCCGGGCTGACAACCCACACCCGCGCTCCCCGGCGAACCGCCTTGCGGATGCGCAAGTCGATGATTGGCTGGCGGAAGTAGGTGTCGGAGCCAAGCAGCACAATGTGCGACGCGCGATCCAGCCCGGCGATGGAGCCAGTCCAGACCCACGGCGCCGGACGCTGGCCCTGGGGGAAGCGCCCGTGGAAGTGGTCGATGTTGTTCGTTCCCAGCCCGGAGCGCAGCAATTTCTGGAAGAGATACGCTTCTTCGTTGGTCGTCATGGTCGAGCCGATGCCGCCCACCGCGCCCGCGCCATCGCGCTGCGCGATCTGACGCAGCGTCCGCGCCACCAGCGCAATCGCCTCGTCCCAGGTGGCTGGCTGAAGTGTCCCATTCTTGCGGATCAGGGGCTCCCGCAGGCGCTCCGGGCTATTGGCGAGGTCGGTGTTCCAGCGGCCACGGTCGCAGAGGAACCCGTCGTCCACATCGTCATTCGTGCGCGAATACTGGCGCAACAGCCGATCTACGCGCACATCCGCCAGCACATTGCAACCCACTGCGCACTGGCCGCAGACCGTCTTGGCGCGCTTAAGCTCCCAGGGGCGCGTGACGAAGCGGTAGCTCTTCGCGGTCAGCGCTCCCACCGGACACATCTCCACCACATTGCCGGAGAAGATCGAGTCGAAGGGCGCCGTCGGATCCACACCAACCTCGGTGCGGAATCCGCGCTCTTGCATCACCAGGCCGTTCTCCATCGCGACTTCCTGGCAAAACCGCACACAGCGCTGACACGAGATGCAGCGCTCGCGGTCCAGCAGAATCGACTCACTGACCGGAATCGGCTTCTGGTAGTGGCGCTTGCTCAGGTCAAAGCGGCTGGCGCCTGGCCCGTGGCGCAGGGTGAAGTCCTGGAGGTCGCACTCGCCGCCCTTGTCACAGATCGGGCAATCGAGCGGGTGGTTGATGAGCAGGAACTCCAGCGTTCCCTGACGCGCCTTCTTGACCCTTGGCGTGTCGGTGTGGACGATCATGCCTTCAGCCACCTGCGTCGTGCAGGCTGTGGCTACCTTGGGCATCTTCTCGACATCCACGAAGCACATCCGGCAGGCGCCCAGCGGGTCCATCTTCGGATGGTAGCAGTAGATGGGAATCTCGATGCCAAGCTTCTGCGCGGCGGCCCAGACGACCGAGCCTTTCGGCACGCTGACGGGGCGCCCATCTATGGTCAGGTTGACTAGCTCTTCGTTTTGCTCAGCCATGATCTGCTTTCTCGCCCACTAGGGTCTCACCGACGTGGCCATGTGAGCGCCTGGCTACCCTCAGTCCCAGACGCCCCGGCGCGGGAAGCGGTCACACCACCGTGCGCCATCAGCCCGCGTGCGCCACGGCGCCATGCGCGCGATGGGCGCCCGGCCCCACGAGGCAGGCGTGCTCGCGAATGTGATGAATGTATTCGTCACGGAAGAGCTTGATGCTGCTGACGATTGGCATGGTCGCCGCATCGCCCAGCGGACAGAAGACTTTTCCGAACATGTTGTCGCAGATGTCGAGCAGGAGGTCGATGTCGCTCTCGCGTCCCTCGCCCTCCTCCAGCCGCTCCAGCAGTTGCACCAGCCAGAATGTTCCCTCGCGGCACGGTGTGCATTTGCCACACGACTCGTCGCGATAGAACTCCGACATGCGCAGCGTCGCGCCGACGACACAGGTCTGGTCGTCCAGCACGATCATGCCGCCGGAGCCGAGCATCGAGCCAGCCGCCGCCACTGCCTCATAGTCGAGCGCGATGTCGAGCGCGTCCGGGCCGAGCATCGGCGTCGAAGAGCCGCCAGGGATGATCGCCTTCACCGCGCGCCCGCCACGCACGCCGCCGCCGTACTCCTCGATCAACGTGCGCATTGGGATGCCCAGCGGCGCCTCATAATTGCCTGGCCGGTTCACATGTCCGCTCAGACAGTACACGCGCGTGCCCTTGCTCTTCTCCGTCCCGTAGGCGGCGTAGGTCTCCGCGCCGTAGCGCGCGATGGCGGGCAGCGTGGCGATGGTCTCGACATTGTTGATGACCGTTGGGCCGCCGTAGAGGCCCACCACTGCCGGGAACGGCGGCTTCAGGCGGGGATAGCCGCGCTTGCCCTCCAACGACTCCAGCAGCGCGCTCTCCTCGCCACAGATGTAGGCGCCTGCGCCGTGATGGACCACGATGTCGAGGTCGAAGCCACTGCCCAGGATGTTCTTGCCGAGGAAGCCCGCCGTATACGCCTCGCGCACCGCTCGCTCGACCTGAGCGCCTGCCCGCAACAGCTCGCCACGGACATAGATGAAAGCTTGGTGCACCTTGGTAGCGTAGGAAGCGATGATGACGCCCTCGATCAGCGTGTGCGGACTGACCTCCATAATCATGCGATCCTTGAAGGTGCCAGGCTCGCTCTCATCGCCATTCACGCAGAGGTAGCGCGGCTTGGCGCTCTGCGCAGGCAGGAAGCTCCACTTCATGCCAGTGGAGAAGCCCGCGCCGCCGCGTCCGCGCAGACCGGAGTTCTTGACCTCCGTGACCAGCGCATCCGGCTCAAAGGTCTTCAGCGCCTTCGCCAGCGCCTCGTATCCGCCATGCGCCCGATAGACCTCGATCTGGTCGATGCCCGGAACGTCGAAATGCGCGGTGACGAAGCGTGGGCTGGGGCCGAGTGGCAGTGTCGCGTTTGTGGCGCCCGTCTCGTTGGAATCAGCCATGCGCTAACCGACCTTCCTGGTGGAGGAGCCATCGTCGCCGGAGGTGGGTGGCGCGCCGAACTCAGTGACCGTCGCCATACCTGCGCCATCGCTGATCTGCCGCCACTCGTTGCGCACCTGCGCCATGTCGCCGCCCGCATCCAGATAAGCCATCAGCTTCTCGGCCACCTCTGGCGTCGCCTGCTCGACAAACTCGCCATCCACCTGGATCGCCGGAGCCATGCCGCAGGCCGCCAGGCACTCCACCGCCTCCAGCTTATAGCGTCCGTCCGGGGTTGACTCGCCTCGCCGGATACCCAGCCGTCGCTCAAGTGTGGCTAGCGTCTCGTCGCAGCCCATCAGGTAGCAGGAGACACTCGTGCAGACCTTGATGGTCCGCTTACCTTGTGGCTGCTGGTGGAACATCGAATAGAAGGTAACGACAGATTCGACCTCATCGGGTTTCGCGCCGACCACCTCGGCAACCGCCACCAGCGCTTCCGGCGTGATATAGCCGATCTCGTCCTGCGCCAGATGCAGGCATGGCAGCATCGCCGAGCGAGCCTGCGGATAGCGCGCGGTGACCTCACGCATACGCGCCTTCAACGCATCGCTAATCATCAGCGATCTACCTCTCCCAGCACGATGTCAATACTGCCTATCGCCGCCACCACGTCCGCCAGCAGTTGCCCCTCGATCATCTTCGGCAACGCCGCCAGATTCGCGAACGACGGCGCCCGCACCCGCATGCGGTAGGGACGCGCCGAGCCATCGCTCACCATGTAGAACCCCAGCTCGCCCTTGGGCGACTCCGTTCGCACATAGACCTCGCCCGCTGGCGGCCGGTAGCCCTCGGTATAGAGCTTGAAGTGGTGGATCAGCGCCTCCATGTTCGACGAAACCTCGAACTTGTGCGGCGGAACGATCTTATGGTCCTCCACTTGCCACGGGCCAGTCGGCAGCCGATCCAGGGCCTGCTGGATGATACGCAGGCTCTGCTCCATCTCCAGCATGCGAATCAGATAGCGGTCGTAGACATCGCCATTCGCGCCGATGGGAATGTCGAAGTCATACTGCTCGTAGCCACTGTACGGGAACGCCTTGCGCACGTCATACGCGACTCCGCTGCCGCGCAGGGTCGGCCCGCTACACCCGAAGGAGATGGCGTCCTCCGCAGTCAGCGGCGCAATGCCCTTGGTGCGGTCGATCCACAAGCGGTTGTTGGTGAGCAGGTCATGGTATTCGCGTATGCGGCCCGGGAAGAGCGCCAGGAACTCCCGCGTCAGCCGCTCGAAGCCATCGGGCAGGTCCGCCTGCAAGCCGCCGGGCATAATGTAGCTGGTCATCATCCGCACGCCGGAGCAAAGCTCGAAGATGTCGAGGATCAACTCGCGCTCGCGGAAACAGTAGAGGAAGACACTCTGCGCGCCCAGGTCGAGCGCGCTGGAGCCAAGCCAGACCAGATGGCTCGCGATGCGCTGCAACTCCACCAGAATCACACGCGCGACCCGCGCCCGCTCCGGCACGTCGATGCCTAGCAGCTTCTCGACAGCCAGCGAGTAACCCAGGTTGTTGCAGAGGGGCGCCAGGTAGTCCATCCGGTCGGTCAGCACGAGCGCCTTGAAGTAGCTCTTCACCTCGGCGGTCTTCTCGAAGCCGGTGTGCAGGTAGCCGATGTCGGGCGTCGCCTTGATGATCGTCTCGCCGTCCAGCGTCAGCACCAGGCGCAGGACGCCGTGTGTGGAGGGATGTTGCGGCCCCATGTTGATGGTCATGGTGTCGCGGCGGGTGCGGTCGTCCAACCGCTCGCTCGCATCCACTTCGAGCGCGGTCGGACGCACGGAATCCTCTAGCTGCATCTCTATCTCACCTTACCTGCGTCGCGGCGCTACCCGCGCGCTGGCTGCTGTGGCCATCGTCTCATTTGACTCATTTGTCGTCTTCGCTGCGCTGGGCGGCGTTGGGGCGCTCCGAGCCATCAGCCGTGCGTGATGTCAGGTCGCCGATGCCCGGGTCAAGCGGCTGGTTGAGTGGAACCTGGCCAGCCCAGTGCGGATCGGGCAACGAGAAGCCGGAGATGGGATAGTCTTTGCGCAGCGGATGCCCCACCCAGTCGCTGGGCATCAGAATGCGCGTCAGCCCTTCGCGTCCGGTGAAGCGAATGCCGAAGAGATCGTAGACCTCGCGCTCGAACCAATCGGCGGCGGACCAGATGTCCATCACCGTCGGTACCTCCGGGTCGGGATCATCCTCGCCGCCCACCTGGATTTTCAGGCGGACCGACGCGCGCGTCTGGAGCGAGAGCAACTGATAGATCACGTCGTAGCGCGGCTCTCGTTCGAGCCAGTCTACCGCGGTCAGGTCTTCGAGCATGTCATAGCGCAGGCTCGGCGCCTCATGCAGCGCGCGGCACGCCTCCACCAGCGCGTCTGGCGCGAGCCTCACGGTCGTTTCGCCGCGATATTCCACAACCTCGCGCACACGCGCGCCGAACTGGTCTTTTAGCAGCGCAGCGGTCGCCTCCGCCAGTGGATTGACTGGCGTGGCGAGCGCGCCTGCGGGTTCCTGTCCGGTCTCGTTTGTCATCTGACGCTCCACCTGTCTCCTCGTCGTCGCTCACGCTCGCCGCGCTAGTCCTGGCTGCCCAGGTATTTTGACTCCGCGAAGTCGAGGGGATCGGGAGGATTGGGAATGTGGCTGCGAATCTTCTCTTGCAGCAGGTTCAGCCCATGCAGCAGCATGTCCGGCGTGGGCGGGCAGCCCGGCACATAAATATCCACCGGTACGACCTTATCCACGCCCTGCACGATGGCGTAATTGTTGAAGACGCCGCCGCACGAGGCGCAGGCGCCCATCGCGATCACCCACTTCGGCTCAGGCATCTGGTCGTAGATGGTGCGCAGCACGGGAGCCATCTTCACCGAGAGGCGCCCCGCCACGATCATCAGGTCGGCCTGGCGCGGGCTGGCGCGGAAAACCTCAGCGCCGAAGCGCGAGATGTCCCACCGCGACGCGCTGGCTGACATCATCTCGATGGCGCAGCAGGCCAGACCAAAGGTCGCCGGCCACAGTGACGAACTGCGCCCCCAGTCGAGGATCTTGTTGACCTGGGTCAGCAGAATATTGCCGCCATCCGGCTGGCTGATGCCGCGCGGCAGGCGCGGCGCTTGCGTGTTGCTGTAATACTGCACAGGCGCCCAGGGGTTCTGTGGCGTCTTCTCCGTCTCAGGCTCTATTCCCATGAAAAGGCCCCTTTGCGCCAGAGATAGATAAAGGGCACGGTGAGGATCAGCGCGAAGACCAGCAGCTCGATGAATCCGAGGACCTGCAAGCGCTTCATCAGGATCGCCAGCGGCAGGATAGACGCTGCCTCGACATCGAAGATGATGAAGAGCATGCCGGTAACGAGATACTTGACCGGGAACCGCTGGTGTGGCGCCTCGATCTCCGCGATACCGCTCTCATACGGGGCGAGCTTTTCGGGTGTTGGGCGTTTCGGGCCAAGCAGGAATGTCACTGCGACGACCAGCGCGCCAAACAACAAGGCAAGCCCAAGCAGAATCAGCGCTGGGGCTGAAGATGGCATGATGGGAAGCCTCCTGGCCACATCGCGACACAGAAGTGCGCTGTGTCTCGCAGCAGCCTGTCATCCAAAGTACCATCTGATACTGTAACATGGCCCTCAAAAGCCTGTCAATCACTGAAACAGGGCGCAAAGCCAGATTTTATGGCTATTTCTCGCCCTTCCGACGCCCGGCGCGAAACACAGCTATGGCCCATCTGTGCGATGATTGTGATGTGACCCCACGTCCTCGCCCAGCGATGACCTACCGGGCGTCGCCAGTTTGCACACAAGAGCAAAAGGAGGAGCCAGTGGTCGCTGCGCCGCTGATTCAAGTCGCCACCACCGACGACCTCAAGGCGATTGCCCAATTGCGCGAGGCGCAGGGCTGGCGTCGCAGTGAACCTGTCGTCCGAGCCGCGCTGGCCTCGCACATCACCCGCATCTTCACAGTGCGGGCGGCCAGCGTCAGCGGGGCATACGAGGCCTCAACCGACGAGCCAGTCGCGACGGCTGGCGCGCTCGCCGCTGGTCCGATTGGCGTCATCGGTAACGTCGCTGTCCAGCAGTTCATGCAGCGGCGCGGTCTAGGACGCCTGCTCACGACACAGGCCATCGACTGGCTGCGCGAGCAGGGCGCGCAGAGCGTCTGGCTCGACGCCACGCCCAGCGGTCGCCCACTTTATCTCCAGCTTGGCTTCACCGACATCGCGCCCTCCTGGCTCGCCCAGACTCCCCTGCGCGATCTCGACATGCAGCGGCTCGTCGCTCAGGCGCAAGGATACAATGCGGCGCTGGCCGCTCCCGACGCGCTCGCCAGCCTCGCCGCGCTGGACCGCGAAGCTTTTGGCGGCGACCGTCTGGCCCTGCTCCACACGTTGTTGCGCCAGCCGGAGTGCGCGCTCTACGTCGCCTGGGCCAGTGACGAGTCCGACCGTCAACCGTTGGGCTACGCCATCACTCGACGCATCGAGGCGCCGGACTACGGCTATCGCCTCGGCAGCATGGTCGCGCCTGGCCATGCCATCGCCGCCGCGCTCACGCTCGCCACGCTGGGCGCCGAGACGCGCCGCGCGCCCACCGAGGTCGCTCATGGTGTGAGCGTCATCAATGTCAGCGGCGGCGCCATGCCCCGCGCCCGCGCCTGGTTCGACAGCATCGGCGTCACGACCGAGGACGACGACACGGTGATGCGCCTCCTCCTCCAGGACGACGGCGCCTCGCCCGCTGAGACTGGCCTGGCCTCCGCGCAAGAGCGCGCGGAAGGGCGACCCAGCGTCTATAGCTGGGTCGCCCCAATGCTGTTCTAGCCCGCCGCGTCAGTCGGCCAGCGCGGCTACCTCGATGTCGTCATTGAGGTCCTCCGCGCTGGCGTCAGCGACCTCGGCGGCGCTGGCGAACTGCTCGTTGTAGAGCCGCGCGTAAAGACCGCCTTGCTCCAGTAGCTCGGCATGCGTCCCGCGCTCCACGATCCGCCCCTGCTCCACCACCAGAATCTGATCCGCCGCCAGGATCGTCGAGAGCCGATGGGCAATGGCAATCGTCGTGCGACCCTCCATCAGCCGCTCCAGCGCCGCCTGAATCAGCCGCTCGGAGTGCGTGTCGAGCGCGCTGGTGGCCTCGTCCAGAACCAGGATGCGCGGGTCCTTCAGGATGACGCGGGCGATGGCGATGCGCTGCTTCTCACCACCGGACAGCTTGTAGCCGCGCTCGCCTACCACTGTATCGTAGCCCTCCGGCAGCGCCATGATACGATCGTGGATGGCGGCGGCTTTGGCGGCGGCGATCAACTCCTCCTCGCTCGCGTCCGGGCGGCCATAGAGCATGTTCTCGCGGATCGTCGAGTGGAAGAGATACGTCTCCTGCGTCACCACACCGATAGACGCCGCCACACTCTCCAGCGTCAGGTCGCGCACGTCGTGGTCATCGATCCGCACGGCGCCGCTCGCCACATCATAGAGCCGTGGCAGCAGATAGGTAATCGTCGTCTTGCCCGCGCCGCTCGGCCCCACCAGCGCCGTCAGCGTCCCCGGCCGCATCGTGAACGACACATCATCGAGCGTCGGTCGCTGCTGGTCGGCGCGGTACTGGAAGCTGACGTGATCGACCTCGACCTCACCGCGCGTGGTATGTGGGTCCAACGCCAGCGCATCTGGCTTCTCGACGAGATCGGTCTTCACGTCCAAGTACTCATAGATGCGGTCGAAGAGCGCGAGCGCGCTCTGCATGTCGATCTGCACACTGAGGAGCTGGCCAATCGGGAAGTAGAGGCGGCTCTGGAGCGTCGTGAAGGCCACCATATTCGCTACGATGTCCGTCACTGTGCTCGGCGAGAGATGCTGTCCCTGGCCAAAGTATATGTATCCGTAGAGCAGGTAGACCAGCGCGGGCAGCACTGAGAAGAAGGTCGAGATGAACATCATGAACCAGCGCCCGACCATCTGCTGCCGGATCTGCAGCGCGACGTAGCGCTCGTTCTCGCCTTTGAACCGCGCGGCCTCGCTGCGCTGGCGCCCAAAGACCTTCGCCAGCAGGATACCGCTCACCGAGAGCGTCTCCTCCACCAGCGCCGTCATCTCCGCCAGCGATTGCTGCGTGTTGCGCGTAATCTCACGCCGCACTCCGCCCACGCGATAGGTCAGGAAGACGAAGAGCGGGACCAGCGCCAGCGAGAGCAGCGTGAGCTGCCACGAGAGCGCCAGCATGCCCACCACCGTCGCCAGCACCGTCGTGATATTCGAGACCGTCGAGGTCGCCGTATTGGTGATGACGTTCTGCACGCCGCCGATGTCATTGGAGATGCGCGACTGGATCTCGCCGGTGCGCGTGTCGGTGAAGAACTTCAGTGGCATGCTCTGGAGGTGGGTGTACAGCTCGTTGCGCAGGTCACGCATGACATTCTGGCCGACCTTGGTATTGAGATAGGTCTGCCCCACGCCGATCAGGCTGCTGACAAGCGGCGTCACGATCATGACCGCCACGAACAACGTCAGCGCCTTGAAGTTCTGCTGGCCAAAGCCAATCGCGATGGAGTACTTCAGCATGTAGGGGTTGATCAGCCCCAGCACGCTCACCAGCGCAATCGCCACCAGTACGACGCCGATCTCGCGCAGATACGGCTTGAAGGACGCCGCCACCCGGCGCACCGTGCGCGCGTCTGCCTTGCGGAGTGGCTCCCCGTTATTCACCGAGGTTTGCATCAGACGGCTATAGCGTCCACCACCCCGCATACCGTGCATCATGTGCGCGCCTCCTGTGGCCAGCGCTTCAGCGCGGGCGCCGTGCGCTCTTCGCATGGCGCGACGGCGCTGGCTCTGCTCCCACTGTATCTCATCAAACATAGCGCAACCCTGCGCCGCGCATCAACGCTGGCGCAGGGTAGGTGGCGCATCTACAGTTGCTCGACTGGGCCGTCAGGCTGCGGCGCGGAATCATCGCCCGGCGCATCGGCCTCTGGGGCAGGCCCGCTCCACGCATCGCC
>DASVWQ010000037.1:0-4940 GCA_036393135.1 Ktedonobacterales bacterium | reverse complement strand
ATCAGTGTGGCCGAAACGCTGGAGGTTCCCTGCGACATCCTCGTCCCCGCCGCGTCGGAGAGCCACCTGACCCGCGCGAACGCCGACCACATCCAGGCGCGGCTGATCGTAGAGGCGGCCAACGCGCCGACCACGCCGGAGGCCGATGCGCTGCTCCGCGCGCGGGGCGTCCACATCGTGCCAGACATCCTGGCGAACGCGGGCGGTGTCGTCGTCAGCTACTTCGAGTGGGTGCAGGACCTCCAGAGCTTCTTCTGGGATGAGCAGGAGATCGAGCGCCAACTCGACCGCGTGATGGAGCGGGCCTACGCCGACGCGACGACGATGGCGCGTGAGCATGATGTGGACCTGCGCATGGCTACCCACATGCTCGCCATCCAGCGCATCGCCGACTCGACCGGCGCGCGGGGCATCTATCCGTAGGGTGGGCGATTGAGGGAGCGCACATCCTCCGCTGCTCTCCCAACGCTCATGAATGTCTGTCAGCACGATCACGGTGAAGAATGATGGAGGCGGAACGTTGACCTGGAAGGTCAGCTCAGCCACGATAGAACTCACTCTTTATGGTGGATCGTTAGCCGCAAGCAAGTCGCAGCAGGTGACGATGTATTGGGACCCCGGTTCGGTGGCCGTGCCGATCCCACCGCATGGGGGTTACTACCTCACGTTTACAAGCAACGGTGGCAATGCGCAAGTGTATGTCGGATGCTCCGGAGCGTCCACGCCGGTGGGAACGTATACCCCACCTGTTGGCTGAGAAGGGCAAGCCAATCTCTACGGCATAATCCGGAACTCCGCCTTCCGGCGCCACGCGCTGGGGGTAGAATAAGGTGGTGGCGAGACCTCACCCCCTAACCTCCTCTCCCGCGAGAAGAGGGGGAACCAGCCAGGACATTCGAGCATATGCCGCGACCGCGAGTCTATAGCACAGAGGCGTTCACGCTGCGGCGCACCGACTTCGGTGAGGCCGACCGCATCCTCACGCTCTTCACGCCCAGCTATGGCAAGACGCGCGCCATCGCCAAGGGGGTGCGCAAGACCAAGAGCAGGCTGGCCGGGCATCTGGAGCCATTCACCCGCACGCAACTGCTGCTGGCGACCGGGCGCGACCTCGACATTGTGACCCAGGCGGAGGGACGCGAGCGCTTCGAGCGCCTGCCCACCGATTTCTGGTCGGCGACGGCGGCCTGGTATGTGACGGAGCTGGTGGATCGCTTCCTCGAAGACGCCGATCCGCACCCGCGCGTCTACGCCCTGTTCTTGCAGACCCTTCGCCGCCTCGACGCCCAGGCCACCGATGCCGACCATGCGCGGAGCTGGCTGGCGCTGCGCTACTTCGAGTTGCGGCTGCTGGGCGAGTTGGGTTATCGTCCCGGCCTGCACCACTGCGTGAGCTGCGACCAGCCACTGCGCCCCGAAGACCAGGGCTACAGTCCCGACATGGGCGGCGCGCTCTGCCCCAACTGCATGCGCTACGGCGCCCGTGCGCTCTCGCTCACCGCGCTGAAGGTGTTGCGCCTGCTCCAGACGACCGAGTGGGACGCGCTGCCCCGCCTGCGCCTGGAAGCTGGCCAGCAGACCGAGATCGAGGCGATCCTCCAGGCCACCATCCGCTACCATCTGGAGCGCGACCTCAAATCGTGGGCCTTCCTCCAGCAGACGCCACGAACGGCGCCGCGTTAGCCCGCATCCCATCGCCGTTTCCTCGCCCACCCGCAGCGTCGCCCCGCATCGCCCGGTCGGCCATGAATGGTACAATGCGGGGGATCAATCGTCTAGATAACATCTAGGGGAAGTGGTAGCATCCGTGGGCTAGCCGGGCGCAGGACGCGCAGCACGAATGGGGAGAGGCGCGCGACGCTGATGGAGAACATCATCGGATATGTAGGCTCGTTCCTGAAACATGTCATAGGCGTGCTGCTGCTGAGCTGGCGGCGAATGCTGCGCGCAGGTATGATCGCCTTTGGGATCGGTTTCGTGCTGGCCCTGCTCATCGCGGTCATCGGCACGGGGCAGGCCTTCCCCGGCGCGCTGGCCGTGGTGGTGGCGGCGCTCTTCGGAGCCGCGCTGGGCTATGGCGTCGCGGTGACAGTGCTGATAGAGGAGTTTGTCCTCGGCGTCATCGACATGCTGCACATGCTCGAAGGCGACGTGGCCAAGGTCGCGCACATCACCGAGGCGGTCGCCGAGCGCGAGGCTGGGGATGTGACGCAGGGTCTGCGCCGCCTCCTCGGCTTGCCGATCAGCGGCGCCCGTCGTCCAGTGGCGCCCCCGCCCACCCTCAGGGTTCCCCGCACGCCAGCCAATCCCACGCCGACCAGCCCTGCCCCGACTGATGCCACGCTGGCCAGTTCGACGGGCCACGCCGTGAATGTCGCCCATTTGACCAGTACCGCCATCGAAGCCGCCGGAGCCATCGGGGCCGCGATCGCCTCGCGCGCGGCGACCTCCGCGCCTCAGTCCGCGCCGCCGGAGCCAGCCAGCGGGCCAGTCGGAGAGCCGGTTCCCGCCGATCGCCTGCCGCGCATCACCTGGACCTACGAGCATGAGGCGGTCAAGCCACCAGCGCCCGCCAGCGAGCCAACGCCCACGCCGACTGTGGACATGACGACGCCTGCTCCGTCCACCGCGCCCACCACCACTGAGCCTGCGCCTGCCGTCGTCGCGCCCTTGGCCGAGGGTGCGGAAACCGCGCTGGCCGCGCATCTCGCCCAGCCAGCCGCGGCGCCAGAGCCAGCCCCTGCGTCGGCCCCTGCGTCGGCCCCTGCGCCAGAGTATGAGGCGCCGCTGGAGGATGAGCCGCTGGCCACGCCGACCTTCGATGACGAGCCAGCCCCCGCGACGGTCCCGCTGCCCCAGGCCGAGCAGGTGGATTCGCCCGCCAGCCCGACGGCGTTTGCCGCGCCACCACCGCTCGATCCGGTGATGTTCGCCCCCGCGCCCGCCACCACGCCGCTCGCGCGCGAGGAAGTCGAGGAGACGCCCGCGCCGGAGCCTGCCGCGCCTGACCCCATCCCCCCGCTCGATTCGGCGATGCTGACCGCCGCGCCCGCTACCACGCCGCTCCTCCACGCCGACGGCCACGCTGCCCCAGCGCCAGAGCCCGCGCCAGAGCCAGGACCCGCGCCGGAGAGCGCCGCGGCGCCTGCCGCCCCGGAGGCGGTCGAGGACGCGCCGCCCGCGCGCTCCAGCTATGGCCGCGACACCCAGCCCATCGGCGACCTGGACGTGACGTTCGACCGCGCCAGCCGGGCCGGTGGCGCGCCGACCAATCCGCGCCTGAGTGTGCCGGAGAGCGGCCTCTGGGAGCGGCTCAGCCAGGCGCTGATCGATCGCGCGGGCGCTCCCTCTGGCCCCTTCGCCGCGCCCTCGCGCGCGAGTGAGCCGCCCGCCACGCCGCCCGCGGACGCCGCCGCCCGCGAGACGGATGAGCCGTCGCGCGACTGAGCGCGACCCCTACGCGCAAGCTCTACCGTTTCTCATCTTCAATTCATGCTCACTTCATCGTGGGTTCAGGTCAGAGGCATATACTGACGTGGACGACAATGGATGATCTGGGCCGATCCGGCAACGAGGCCATGATGGCCGGCCCATACGAGAGCCAGGGGGAGGTTCGTATGGATCACACACCACTCGATGCGGCTACGCTTACGGATGAGGCGGCTCTTACCGGGGACGCGAGGCCCGGCGCCAGCTTTCCACATCGCCCGCGCCACGAGCCAGAGACGCTGCGCTATCGCGGTGTGGTGATGAACACCGTCACTGGCGCGGTGCTGGCGCATGGGCGGCCTGTGCGGCTGGCCGTGCGGGAGCGCGAGCTGCTCTCCATGTTGATGCGCCGCGCGGGGCAGATCGTCACGCTGACCTGGCTGGCGACTCAGTTGCGCATCCCGGCGACCGATATCGACGCGCTGGCCACTAAGCTGATCTGCGCGCTGCGCGACGCCGGGGCGACCTGCCTGCCGCGCCATGTCGAGGGCATCGGCTACGTCCTCTGGCGCTAGGCGCCTTCGCTAGCCCAATTCACACGCGCCCGCGTTCCCCGATGGCTGGGGGGCGCGGGCGCGCCGCGTCACCCGTTCGCGCGCCCTGGCCCACGCAGAATGGCGCGGGCCAGGTGTAGCTGCTCGTAGCTCACATCGTCGCCCAGCGCGTCCTTCACGGGCTTGAGGGGCATGCTGAGGTCGCCCAGCCGCTCGAACTCCGCCGCGATCTGACGTAGGCGCTCAGGGGGGATGAGGCGGCTCGCGTCCACCTCTTCACCCGCGTTGATGGCTGCCGCGAGATGGGTGGCGATGGTGGCGAGCGTGAGGCCACGCTGGGCGGCGATCTCCTCGATGCTCAGTCCTTCACGATAAAGGGCGAGCGATTGAAGCGCTGTGGGAATGGGTGTGGTGTTGGCGTCACGCTCGCGGCGACGCTCCTCACGGCTGCGACGGCGCTCTTCGAGGCTGCGGCGCGTGGTCGGGACGCTGGCGGGCGCGCCGCCCTCGCCCTCCGGCCACGGCTCTAGCCCGCGCTCATCGCAGAAGGCCTCGATCAGGCGGGTGAACGGCCCTGCCAGCTCCTCCGCCTTGCGCGCGCCGACGCCGGAGATGGCGCGGAACTGCGTCTCGGTCACGGGACGGCGGGCAGCCATCGCGCGGAGGCTGGCGTCAGCGAAGATCATGAACGCTGGCTTCTGCGCCTCGTTGGCCAGGTCACGCCGGAGGATGCGCAGCCGCTCGAAGAGGTCGCGGGCGTCGGCGTCGAGCGGCGTGGCATAGGCGTCGGCGCGCGACTGGCGCGGCGGCGTGCGTGGGCGGCTCACCTCGACCCGCCGCTGCCCGCGCATCACCTCCCAGGCCAGCGGCGTCAGGCGGACCGTGGGGTAGGAGCCGGTTTCTGTCGAGGTCTCCAGCAGTCCCTCGGCCAGCAGCGCGTGCGCCAGCCGCCGCCAC
>DASVWQ010000036.1:0-11590 GCA_036393135.1 Ktedonobacterales bacterium | reverse complement strand
GGGGCGCGAGTTCGTGCGCCTCTCGCTTGGCGGCGTCCACGATGAGGCCGAGATTCGGGGCCACCGTCGCACCTATATTGGCGCGATGCCGGGGCGCATCCTCCAGTCGTTGCGGCGGGCAGGGACCAATGACCCCGTGTTTATGCTGGACGAGGTAGACAAACTCTCCTCGGACTGGCGCGGCGACCCCTCCTCGGCGATGCTGGAGGTGCTGGACCCAGAGCAGAACTTCTCGTTCCGCGACAACTACCTCGATCTGCCCTTCGACCTCTCGAAGGTGATGTTCATCGCGACGGCCAACGCGCTCGACCCGATTCCGGCTCCCCTGCGCGACCGGATGGAGATTCTGGAGCTGGCGGGCTACACCGAGGAGGAGAAGCTGCACATTGCGCGGCGCTACCTGCTGGCCAAGCAGATGCGCGCGAACGGGTTGAAGGTGGGCGAGGTCGAGATCCCCGACGAGACCGTGACCGCGATCATCCGCGAGTATACCCGCGAGGCGGGCGTGCGCGGATTGGAGCGCGAGATCGGCTCGATCTGCCGCAAGGTGGCCCGCCGCATCGCCGAGGGCGCGTCCGGCCCCAGCGTGGTGACGCCCGACATGCTGCGCGACCTGCTGGGGCGGCGGCGCTTCTTCGCCGAGGCGGCGGAGCGGATCGACCGCGCGGGTGTCGCGACCGGCCTCGCCTGGACGCCGACGGGCGGTGACATCATGTTCATCGAGGCGGCGATGATGCCGAGCCGCGACAGCTCGCTGCTGCTGACGGGCCAGCTTGGCGACGTGATGAAAGAGTCCGCCCAGGCCGCGCTGACCTACGTGCGGTCGAACGCGCAGGCGCTGGGCATCGACCCGCGCGTCTTCGATGGCAAGGCGTTCCACATCCACGTGCCAGAGGGCGCCATTCCGAAGGATGGCCCTTCGGCGGGTGTGACGATGACCACCGCCATCGTCTCGCTGGTGACGGGGCGGAAGGTGCGCTCGGATGTGGCGATGACCGGCGAGATCAGCCTGCGCGGCAAGGTGCTGCCGATTGGCGGGCTGAAAGAGAAGACGCTCGCCGCTAACCGCGCGGGCATTACCACGATCATCCTGCCCAAGCGCAACGAGGACGACCTCGAAGAGTTGCCGAAAGACCTGCGCGCGCAGATGACGTTCGTGCCGGTGGACGACGCGCGCGACGCGCTGGTGGTGGCGCTGGAGGGTGGGCTGCCTGCGCGTCCGGCGGCTCCCGGCGCGCCAACTCCGGCCGACCAGGGTGGGGCCGGGCTGGTCACAAGCCAGAGCTAGGAGAGCAGGCAGAGCGAAAACGACGAATGATGCGTGGCGCGAGCAGCGGCGGGTACACCCGCAGACCTGTGCCTGCGGCTTCAGACGCCCCAAACGCGCGCCCGTCAAGTCTTCTTGATATCCGAATCGTGTGGAGGTTCCTTGTGTCCGACGAGTCAACGAACAAGCCGCGACTGATGACAATCTTCGCCCATCCCGATGACGAGAGCTTCGGGGTGGCCGGGACGATAGCCCGCGCGCGGCGGCTGGGGCATCCGGTCGCGGTGGTCTGCGCCACACGCGGCGAGGAGGGCCAGATCGCCGATCCCGCGCTGGCCACGCCAGAGAATCTGGGCGCGGTGCGTGAGCAGGAGTTGCGCACGGCGATGGCAGCGGTGGATGTGCGCGATGTGACGTTCCTCGACTACATCGACGGCCACCTCGCCGAGGCCGACCAGGAGGAGGCGCTGGGGCGGGTGGTCGCGCAGATTCGGCGCTTCCGCCCGGATGTCGTCGTCACCTTCGATGCGAAGGGCGGCTATGGCCACGTCGATCACATGGCCATCCATCGGCTGGCGGTGGCGGGAGTAGCGGCGGCCGCTGATCCCGCGCGCTTTCCGGAGCAACTGACGGGCGGCGCGCAGCCGCATCGCGTGCGCAAGGTCTACTACACGGCGATCCCGCGCGAGCGCCTGCTCCAGATGCGCGACATGGCGCGAGCGCGCGGCGAAGATTTCCTTCCCGGCGGCGACGAGGCGACCATTCCGATTGAGGAGATGGGCATGCCGCTGGCCGAGATTCAGACGCGGCTGCGGCTGGGCGACGCCGACTACCAGGCCAAGATCGGCGCGATCATGGCGCACAAGACCCAGCTCCCACCCGACAATCCCTGGGCGCAGGCGACTCCTGAGCAGATGCGTGAGTTCGCCGGGACCGAGACCATGGCGCTAGCCCCCGCGCCCATCTCCGACCGCGCCTACCCGATGCCAGAGGATGATGTGTTCGCCGGACTGTAGGCGGGCGCATCGCCAACCTATCAGTCCTTGTGCGGACACATCCGGCCTCGCGCATGCGTTCCTATTCTATGAGCGCGAGCGTGCGCCGGGGCCGTTCATGCCGATCGCGCCAGGTGTGGTGAGCGTCACACAAAGATGGTCCTGGCGTTACGGATTTGGCCTCCTGCGCGTGATACAGTGAAGTGTTGTACAAGCAAAGGACTGGCGCCGCCGCGAACCAGACCAGCGGGGCCGCGAGGCCGTGACACGTGGCCCGCTGGTCGATGTTGTCTAGCGCCTCGCTATCGCAGTCCAGGGCAATGAGGATGGAAGGCATGATACAGGGGACTCCGCCGACCGGGGCGGGACCATTCGGGCGTCGGATCAAGTCGGGGCGCTGGATATTGATTGGGTCCTCGGCGCTCCTGGCCGTGGTGTTGGTCGCGAGCCTGCTGACGGGCTTCCTGACGAACGCGGCGCGCTCGACGATGCTCTCGGACAAAGCCAAGCTCGATCAGGCGCTGCAAGACGCGCGCGTGAACCAGAGCGTGCCAGAGAGCCTGCTGGCGCCCATCGTCAAGCAGGAGCAGAGCGTCACTGGCGGCGATGACGGCACGATCTTCGGCTACCAGCGGGCCTCGTCGGCCTATGTGAAGCTGACGCAGCAGACGCTGGCCATCGAGCAAATGAGTCCGGCGCAGGCGCGGGCGCTGGCCCAGACCGACCTCAACACCCTCTCCGGCGGCGTGAGCAAGATCGTCAAGGGCAACTACATCGAAGCGGCTGGCTTCCAGTCGCGGCTGACACAGGCGCAGACGTCCTTCAGCTCGGCGGCGACTACCCATGACTACTTCGTGGTGGACGCCGCAGTGCAGGATCAGATCGGCGCCGTGAACCTCTTCCAGCCGACCCTCGACAAACTCAACACCTTCACCGACCTGGCCACCTCGATGTCCGCGCTGGTGAATGGTCCCTCTGTGACGGTCGGCCCGACGCCGCTCCAGTGCGCCGTCGGCATGGATGGGCAGTACTGGCAGGACGACCCGCTCATCACGCTGCCGGCCTCTACCACCTCATCCGGGACGGCGCTCCAGGAGACGCAGCAGGCGACCGCTGACCTGGCGGCATTCCGCACGGCAACCACCACGCAGGACTTCACCAATCTCAGCACGCTGCTGGTCTCACAGACCCAGCAGGCGCAGGCGCACGAACTGAACCTGCTGCCGACCGTCACCACGAACCTGCTGACCACCTTCCAGAGCGACATCACCACGGCGAAGGCGCAGGGCGTCAGCGTGACGACCGCCAACCAGCAGTACACCACCGACTCGCAGCAGGCGCAGGCGCTGGCCGCCAAGCCTGATGTTGCGGCGTACACGAAGCTGCTGACGAACATCCGCGCGCACCTGAACGGCTTGCAGCTTCCCGTGCTGAAGGCTAAGGCGGCGGCGGATGTGAAGACCCTCAAGGCGCTCGTCGCCAAGGGGCAGGCGCTCAAGACGCGCGATGTCTCGAATGGTGTCTATTATCCCGACGCCTACGAATACGCCGACCCGAACACCGGCGTCGGTGACGCGACCACCCGCCTCAAGTACGCGCAGACGCTGCAAGACTATCAGGCGATAGACTCCGAACTGCAGAGCTTCATCCACAACATCACGGCGATGATTACGAATCGCGAGGCGCGGCCTACCACCTACACCAAGATCAAGGCGTGGTCCAACCAGGTACACGCGACCGACCTGCAGCTGATGCAGTATTATCAGGTTACGCCGTATCGCGTGGTGGTCGTCTCGCTGCGCGAGCAGGCGGCGCGGTTCTACGACAATGGCAAGTTTGTCAGGATGTTGCCAGTGACGACGGGTGCGCCTGACCTACCCTCGATCCCCGGCATGCACTGCGTGCTGGACAAGCAGACGAATACGGTCTTCAAGTCGCCGGATCCGCCGGGATCGCCGAACTACTATCAGCCGACGCCGATCCACTACGCCATGTATTACTCGTACTACGGCTATGAGCTGCACGACGCCTGGTGGCGGCAGGAATTCGGCGTTACTTCGTCCTGGGTCAACGGGATCGCCCCCGGGCAGTTCACGAACCTGCCGCACTACGACCCGGCAGCGTTCAACGGCGGCTCCCACGGCTGCATCAACTTCAACTACGCGGGCGGCTCGTCAAGCGACTCGGCCTGGCTCTACAACTTTGTCTCCATCGGCACGCCGGTAATCGTCTATTAGGCGCGTGGCGCGCCGCATGCAGAAGGGTCGCTCCATCGCGGGGCGACCCTTCTCGCTGCGCGCGAGGTTTCCCGTACTTCTCGGAAGACGCCGGACAGCGTATAATCTCTCATGAACACGCTGAGGTGGGCGCGATGCGCCTCCCGGCGCTGTGATCGGTCCGCTGTCAAACTGATGAACACGCGCGCGCCCGCGACGATGGTGTCTCGGGCCGTTATCTGGCAATGAGGCTCAGGATGGTCTAACACATCTCCCTCACCTGCCTGGGGTGAGCGTGGTTTCCGCTGGTCGGCTCCCTGCCCACCCCGCCGATCTACCGCCCGCGAGGCTGCCGCGCCGTGAACACCCGCAGCCGCGCATCGGCTTCATTCTCCGAGGAGTACGCGCTATGTACAGGGGTCAGTCGGGCCAGTGGTCCTGGCTGTTGCATCGCATCACCGGACTGGGTGTGCTGCTGTTTCTGCTCGTCCACATCGTAGACATCACGCTGATTGGGTTCGGGCCGACCGTCTATAACGACGCTATCGGCATTTTCAGCACCGGCATCATCCGTGTGATCTCGCTGGCGCTCATCGCTTCGCTGCTCTTTCACGCCTTCAACGGCATTCGCATCATCCTGATCGACTTCTGGCCCGCAGGCTACAAATACCAGCAGGGCATGTACTACATCGTGCTGGCGGTGACGATTCTCTCGTTCCTACCGGTGGCCTATTTCATCCTCGCGCCCATCTTCGGCGTCTGCCCACAGGGGAGCTGCGCGAACGTCGCGATGTAGCGGCGTCCATGGTGGATTCAGGATTCGTATACAGGAAACGAGACGGTACATGGCGACAGAGACAAGGCCAGCGCGGACGCTGACGAAGTACGGCGCGTACCAGAAGCCTGATCGCGGCTCCAACGGCTGGGAAACCTTTTCCTGGTATTTCTTCCGGGTGAGTGGCGTCGGCCTGATCGTGCTGGCGCTCGTTCACGTCTTCATCATGCACGTCAGCAACGATGTCTCGGCGACGGTCTATGACTTCGTTGCGGCGCGCTACGCCAACCCGTTCTGGCGGGCCTACGACTTGCTGCTGCTGACACTGGCGCTGCTGCATGGCCTCAACGGCCTGCGCATCGCCACTGAAGATTACATCCAGTCGCGGGGCTGGCGGCTCTCGGTGACATCGGCGCTCTTCCTCATCGCCCTCACCTTCTGGCTGATGGGCACGATGACGATCATCACCTTCCAGCCGAACCATACGCTGGCGCAGAGCATTCTCGGCCTCTTCGGCCACTAGGCGGGCGACATCGCCGCAGCGCGCCGCGTGTTCTCGTCCATCAGTGACAGGCGCGCGGCTGGAAAAAGGCATCGGATATGAACTACCACAAGTTTGATGTGGTCATCGTCGGCTCTGGTGGGGCCGGGCTGATGTCCGCTATGCAATTGGCCCACAACTCCAGCATCGCCGTCATCAGCAAGCTCTACCCGACACGCTCACACACTGGCGCGGCGCAGGGTGGCGTGGCGGCCGCGCTGGGCAACCAGGAAGAGGACCACTGGCAGTGGCACATGTTCGACACGGTGAAGGGCGGCGACTACCTGGTGGACCAGGACGCTGGCGCCGTGCTGACGCAGGAGGCCATCGACGCGGTATATGACCTCGAACACTGGGGTCTGCCCTTCAATCGTACGCCCGACGGCAAGATCGACCAGCGCCGCTTCGGTGGCCACTCGCGCAACTTCGGCGAGGGGCCAGTGCGCCGCTCCTGCTACGCCGCCGACCGCACCGGCCACATGATCCTGCAGACCATGTTCCAGCAGTCGGTGAAGAACCAGGTGCATTTCTTCAACGAGTACATGATGCTCGACCTGCTGGTCAACAACGGGCAGGCGGTCGGCGTCGTGGCGATGAACCTGCGCGATGGCGAGCTGCACGTCTTCCACGCGAAGGCGCTGGTGCTGGCCACCGGTGGCTATGGCCGCGCCTGGCGCATCACGAGCAACGCGCTCGCCTGCACCGGCGATGGCATGGCGGTGGCCTATCGCCGGGGCATCCCACTGGAAGACATGGAGATGTACCAGTTCCACCCGACCGGCCTCTACAAGGTGGGCATTCTGCTCTCGGAGGCCGCGCGCGGCGAGGGCGCCTACCTGCTGAACAAAGACGGCGAGCGGTTCTGCATCCGCTATGCGCCGACGATGCAGGAACTGGCCCCGCGCGATATGGTCTCGCGCTTCATCTATCAGGAGATCGCGGAGGGGCGCGGTATCGACGGCAAAGACTACGTGTACCTGTCCGTCGCGCACCTGGGCAAGCAGAAGATCGACGAGAAGCTGCCCGACATCACCGACTTCGCGCGCAACTACCTCGGCGTCGAGCCATACTATGAGCCGGTGCCGATCCAGCCGACCGCGCACTACGCGATGGGCGGCATCCCCACGAATATCGAGGGGCAGGTGGTGATCGACGAGCAGAGCACGCCCATGCCGGGCCTCTATGCGGCGGGCGAGGTGGCGTGTGTCTCGGTCCATGGCGCCAACCGCCTCGGCACGAACTCGCTGGTGGACCTGATCGTCTTCGGGCGGCGCGCGGGCAAGCACATCGCGCAGAAGTGGCTGCCGGAAGCGGAGTTTGGCGAGTTGCCCGGAGACCCCGAGAGCCGCGCCCGCGAGCAGGTCGAGGGGCTGCTGAGCCGCACGGAGGGCGAGACGCAGGACGCCATCCGCCAGGAGCTACGCGACATGATGATGGAGCGGGTGGGCGTGATCCGCGATGACGCGGGCCTGACCGCCGCCATGAATAAACTGGTCGAGCTAAAAGAGCGCTACGCCAAGGTGCGCCTGATGGACCACTCGAAGACCTTCAACACCGAGTTGATGGAGGTGATCGAGTTGGGGAATCTGCTCGACTGCTCCGAGGCGACCATCGCGGGCGCGCAGGCGCGCAAAGAGAGCCGGGGCGCGCACTATCGCCCGGACTACGAGAAGCGCGACGATGTGAACTTCCTGAAGCATACGCTGGCCTACCAGTCGGAGCGCGTGGGCGCGCCGGACCTGCGCTACAAGCCAGTTGTCATTACCGAGTTCCAGCCGAAAGAGCGCAAATACTAGTCGGCCAGAACGGACGGCTCATCCGGTCGAGCCGACAAGAGAGGACAAGGCGCCAATATGGCGGGAGATAGCAGCAAGCGGCGCGTGCAGATCAAGGTCAAGCGGTTCCAGCCCGACCAGCGAGCCGAAGCCTACTGGCAGGAGTTTTCGCTGGAGGTGGAGGGGACCGACCGCCTGCTCGACGCGCTGAACAAGATCAAGTGGACACAGGACGGCTCGCTGACGTTCCGCCGGTCCTGCGCGCACGGCGTCTGCGGCTCGGACGCGATGCGCGTCAACGGGCGCAATCGTCTGGCGTGCAAGCTGTTGATGAATGACCTGGGGGCGCGCATCTCCGTCGAGCCAATGCTCGGCTTTCCGGTGGTGCGCGACCTGGTGGTGGATATGGACCCCTTCTTCCACAAGTATGAGAAGGTCAAGCCCTATCTCATCAATGAGGAGCCAGCCCCGCGCACCGAGCGGCTCCAGTCGCCGGAGGAGCGGGCGCGCTTCGACGAGACGACCAAGTGCATCCTCTGTGGGGCTTGCACTGGCTCGTGTCCCTCGGTCTGGGCGAACCCGGAGTGGGTCGGCCCGGCCTCCATCGTCAACGCCCACCGCTTCATCTTCGACAGCCGCGACCGTGGCGCCGCCGAGCGCCTCAACATCCTGAGCGACCGCAACGGCGTCTGGCGCTGCCGCACCATCTTCAACTGCACGGACGCCTGCCCGCGCGGCATCCACGTCACCGACGCCATCGAAGAGGTGAAACGCGCGATCATGTACGGCGTGGAGTAGTCCGCGCGTCTGAGCCAGAGGGTGGGATGTGTCCGTTGTGGGCGCAGCCCACCCTTTCGCGTCGCCTCAGTCGCGGCGCTCCAGCTCCAGCAGGTGCTCCCAGTTATGCTCCAGGATGCGGCGGAGGGCCTTGCGCAAGGTGTACTGGCCTGAAGGGAGCGTGCGGACGGCGGCGCGCTGCTCAGGGGTGAGGGCGCGCGCCTGCTCCGCGACCAGCGCGGCGCTCGCCACCAGCGCCTCGGAGACGCCGCGCTCGCCTCGCTCCACTTCGCGGGCCAGCGCGTTGAAGCCCGGCGCGCCGCCCAGCGCGTAGGCGAGGGCGGCTCCCTGCGCGGCCAGCGCGTGCAGCAGCACGGCCTCCGAGGTCCGCCCACCGTCGGCGGGCGCGGTGACACGCTGGCTGGCGGGATGCGCATCGGCCCAGGCGGCCAGGTCGTCGCAAAGCCAGTCAACGCGGCGCAGGCAGGTGGCCAGTTCCGCGTCGGTCAGGGGCGTCAGATCGGGCGCGAAGATGAGGTAGGGCGAGCCATTGCCCAGCCAGGCGCCTTCGGTGATGTGCGTGGCGATGCGCGTCTCGAAGGGCGCGTCGGGAGCGGGCGCGTCGGTTTCGCCGTGGCGGCGGAGGAAGCGCAGGTACGCGCGGATGGCATCGGGCGTGGCGGCCAGCGCGGCGTCCGTCGTGGGGCCGATGGCGACGCAGCCCAGGAGGTCGAGCGCGTGAACCATCGTCTTGCGCCGCTTGGGGCCCGATTCGAGATAAAGCGCATACGTCGTCGGCTGTGGCGAGCTTTCCATCATGTTGTTCTCATCGCATTTCTCCAACTGAGGCCAGAGCGGCGCCCAGCATGAGCGTGTCTGGGTGAGTGGTCAGCGCTCCGGCTCTGGCGGAGCCACCGCCTCGAAGGCCGGACCGGGCTTCCAGAGCGGCTCGGAGAGGACGATCATCGTGCGCGTGCGCATGTTCGGCTCACCTGCCTGAATCAGCCGGAAGACGACCTGCTGGAGATGGCCCGGATTGCGCGCCCGCACCTTGACCAGCGCGTCGAAGTCGCCCGTCACCCAGGCCAGTTCCTCCACTTCCGGCATGTGGCGCAGATTCTCGACCAACCGCTCGCGAAACGCCGCCGACTGCTGGGCATGGATGCCGATATAGGCGCAGAGGCTCAGGTCGAGTCGGGCGTAATCCAGGCGGGCGTGGAATCCGCGCACGAAACCCTCGCGCAGCAGACGGCTGACCCGCTGGCTGACGGTCGCGTGCGCCAGATGGACCTGGCGGGCCAGTGTCACCAGCGAGACGCGGGCGTCGTCGCGCAGACCCGCCAGCAGTTCGCGGTCTACCTCATCCAGCGTGCGGTGGCTGGGTGGGATGTGACGATTCTTCGGCACGGATAGCCCTCGTTTCATGCGTGTATGAATGATCGGCGGAGATAGCGCTGTTCCGCCATCATATTGCTGTAATTTTCGCCCATAGTCCAGCATTTCATCATATAGTAGCGCGTTCTCGCCTACACTCCTTCTCAGTAGTGGATGCGCAATTGGCGCGCTCCACCAGATACCCGCCGAGGGGTAGCGCGAGGAGAGTCACCGATGGACGCGAAGAAACACCGATCGTGGGCTGAGCCGTTCAAGATCAAGATGGTCGAGCCGATCCG
Organism: Ktedonobacterales bacterium; assembly: GCA_036393135.1. Lineage (GTDB taxonomy): Bacteria > Chloroflexota > Ktedonobacteria > Ktedonobacterales > JADMIN01 > JAKAIY01. The sequence goes on along the minus strand of DASVWQ010000036.1, from coordinate 1,571 downwards.
CATGACCAGCCGCGCCGAACGCGAGCGTGCGCTCGCCGAGGCTGGCTACAACACCTTCCTGCTGAGGTCCGAGGATGTCTACATCGACCTGCTGACCGACAGCGGCACGTCGGCGATGAGCGATTATCAGTGGGCAGGGATGATGCTGGGCGATGAGGCCTACGCGGGCAGCCGCAACTTCTACCACCTCGAAGACGCGGTGCGCCGGTACTACGGCTACAAGTACATCGTGCCCACCCATCAGGGACGCGGCGCGGAGCACATCCTTTCGCAAATCGCCATCAAGCCGGGAGACTACGTGCCGGGTAACATGTACTTCACCACCACGCGCCTGCATCAGGAGCTGGCTGGCGGTATCTTTGAGGATGTCATTCTCGATGAGGCGCACGACCCCACCAGCGCCCATCCCTTCAAGGGCAATGTTGACCTCGACAAGCTGGAGAGCCTCATCAAGCGCGTCGGCCCTGAGCGTATCCCGTATGTGAGTCTCGCCGCCACGGTGAATATGGCGGGCGGGCAGCCAATCGCGCTGGCGAATATGCGCGCCGTGCGTGAGTTGACCACCCGCCACGGCATCCGCGTCATCCTGGACGCCGCGCGGGCTGTGGAGAACGCCTATTTCATCCAGCAGCGCGAGGCGGGCTACGCGAATACCCCGGTTGCGGCCATCCTGCGCGAGATGTGCGACCTCACCGATGGCTGCACGATGAGCGCGAAGAAGGACCCGCTGGTCAATATCGGTGGTTTCCTTGCCTTGAACGACGCGCAACTCTTTGAGGAGGCGCGCAACCTTGTGGTGGTCTATGAGGGGTTGCACACCTATGGCGGGCTGGCGGGCCGCGATATGGAGGCGATGGCGCGCGGCATCGAGGAGTCTGTCAGCGACGACCATATTCGCGCGCGTGTCGGGCAGGTCGAATATCTCGGCAATCAACTGCTGGGCGCGGATATTCCAATCGTCACGCCCATCGGCGGCCATGCCGTCTATCTGGACGCGCGCCGGTTCTATCCGCGCATCGAGCAGGACGAGTTCCCGGCGCAGATGCTCGCCGCCCAGCTCTATCTCGATTCTGGTGTGCGCTCGATGGAGCGCGGCATCGTCTCGGCGGGGCGTGACCCGGAGACGGGCCAGCATCACTATCCCCGGCTGGAACTGGTGCGGCTGGCCATTCCCCGGCGGGTCTACACGCAGGCGCACATGGATGTCGTCGCGGAGTCGGTGGAGGAGGTCTATCGCCAGCGGCGCAAAATGCGGGGACTGCGCATGACCTTCGAGCCGAAATATCTGCGCTTTTTCCAGGCGCGGTTCGAGCCGCTGGGTGTCACGGTGGGCGCGCCGAGCTAGCGTCCATGCAGCGATGAAGCGCTGGTCAAACACGCGGACCGGCCGCTGGCGATGGTCGGCGGCCGGTCCGTGTGTGCTGCTACCGGGCGGCGCTCAGGAGCAGCGGGCGATGAACGCCTGCGCGACACTGTCTGCGTTGGGATACGCGCCAACCGCCCAATACCCACCAGCCTTGTCAGTCGCGATTGCCGCGAGGCTGGAATGCGTCACGCCTTGCGGCGTCGGG
>DASVWQ010000035.1:0-5212 GCA_036393135.1 Ktedonobacterales bacterium | reverse complement strand
GTGGCGCCGCGTGGACAGGCGCGACGGTGTGCGGCACCTTGCTGGCGCGGGTCGGGCGTGTGCTGTCGTCCACCGACTCCAGCAGGCGGCCCAGGGCGATCAGGCTGTCGAGCGAGTGGGCCGGCAGGAAGTCGTCGATGTAGGGCAGGGCGGCGCGCATACCCGCCGTCACCGGGCGGTAGTCCGCCTGGCCCAGCAGCGGGTTCAGCCAGATCAGGCGGTGGCAATTGCGCTGGAGCCGCTCCATCTCCTCCGCCAGCAGCTTCGTATCGCCGCGGTCCCAGCCGTCGCTGATGATGAGCACGATGGCCCCGCGCCCCAGCGTGCGTCTGGCCCAGCGATAGTTGAAGGCGCGCAGCGATTCGCCGATGCGCGTGCCGCCCGACCAGTCCTGCACCACGCGCGTCACCTCCTGCACGGCGGCGTCCACATCGCGGCGGGCGAGCTGGCGGGTGATGCGCGTCAGGCGGGTGCCAAAGACAAATGTCTCGACATGCTCGCGGCCATTCGAGACGGTGTGGATGAAGTGGAGCAGCAGGCGCGAGTAGAGGCTCATCGAGCCGCTGATGTCGCAGATGATGACGAGCGGGCGCGGCTTGCGACGGCGCTCGCGGCGCGCCAGGCTGACCGGCTCGCCCCCCGCGCGCAGGCTGCGGCGGAAGGTGCGGCGCAGGTCGAGCTGCGGGCCATTGCGGGCGGGACGCAGCCGCCGCGTCTCGCGCATCCCCAGCCGCCAGCGCATCTTCGCCATCAGCTCGCGGGCCTGGCGCATCTCATCCCAGGTGAAATCCTCGAAGTCCTTGCGGCGCAGCGCCTCCTCCGCGCTGAAGACGCCGTGGCGCTCGTCGCTCTCGTCCTCCTCGTCGGGCGAACGCTCCTTGCGCCGCGCGTCGCTCAGCCGCGAGGCCGGATGCCGCGTCTGCGCGCCGGGCCTGGGCGCGCCCTGCGGATGGCGCTGGGCCTCCTCGGCCTGGCGTTCCGGCGGCAGCGCCACGGCGGAGCGTTTGCGGCGGGGCGCGTTCTCCAGCTCTGGCGGCGGGCTGGTCAGGGTCTGCCCCGGCTCGCGCCAGTACCACGCGAAGGCGGCGTCGAAGGTGGCCTCCTGTTCGTGGCGCGAGACCAGATTCGCCTTCAAGAAGTAATAGAACTCCTGGCGCACGCCCATATTGACCAGCGGCAGGCTGCGCACGACCTCGACCACCCGCCCCGGCCCGATGTCCAGCCCCATCTCCCAGAGCAGGCGGGTGAAATCCACGATCTTCGCCAGCAGCAGCTCGCCGCGCCGCTGCTCGTCTGGCGTGGGGATGAGGTCATTGTGGCTGGCGTCGGGATGGGTCATAGGCTAGCTCTGACCGCTGGCGGCGCGGGCCTTCTCGACGATCCGCGCGAGTTGCCCGCCATAGGTGATCTTCGCCACATCGTCCTGGTACTTCAGCAGCGCGCCCAGCGAATCGGCGACCGCGCCCTCCTCCAGCTCGCTCTGCCCCAGTGTGACCAGCGCGCCCAGCCAGTCCAGCGTCTCCGCCACGCCAGGAGCCTTGAAGAGATCCTCGCTGCGCAGGAGCTGAGCGAAGGCGACCACCTGCCGCGCGAGGCGGTCGGGCGCCTCTGGCACGCGGCGGCGGACGATGGCGTACTCCTTCTCCAGCGTCGGGTAGTCGATCCAGTAGTAGAGGCAGCGGCGGCGCAGCGCATCGTGGATGTCGCGCGTGCGGTTGGAGGTGATGACGACGACCGGCGGCTGGACGGCGCGCTGCGTCCCGATCTCCGGGATGGTGATCTGGTAGTCGCTGAGCAGTTCCAGCAGATAGGCCTCGAACTCGGCGTCTGAGCGGTCCAGTTCGTCGATCAGCAGCACAGGCGGGCGCGCGTTCGTGGCGTCCAGCGCCTCCAGCAGCGGTCGGCGGATGAGGAAGTCCGGGCCGAAGACATCGCGCAGGCGCTCGGCGCTGGCGCCCTCGCCCTCGTCGGCCTCCAGCAGGCGAATATAGAGGAGCTGGCGGGCGTAGTTCCACTCGTAGACTGCGCTGGACTGGTCGATGCCCTCGTAGCATTGCAGGCGGATGAGCTTCGTTCCCAGCAATTCGGCCAGCGCCCGCGCCACCTCGGTCTTGCCAACGCCCGGCTCACCCTCCAGCAGCAGCGGCTTGTGGCGTTTGAGCGCGAGATAGATGGCGGTGGCCAGCCCACGGTCGGCGATGTAATTGATGGCGCCGAGCGCGCTGATCACGTCATCCACACTAGCGGGATCGAACGGGACGGGCGCGCTGGCAGTGGCGCCCGGCGCGGCGGTGGAACGCTTATCACTCACGGCATGCTCCTTGGGCTGCGGCGGGAAACGGGTCGCTGGCCCACGCGCGCCCGTCCCGCCGCCTGTGACTGGTATTGTAGCACGCGGCGCCGCGCCAGGCCGCGCCAAACCGCGCATGGACGCCGCTCGCAGGCGCGCGGTATACTGGCGGGGTGAGACTGCCCACCGCCGCGCAGCCTCACGCAGACGCACACCACTACGCGCCGACGCCAGCGTCGGCGCTTGCTATTGGCCCGGTAATTGGCCCGGCTATCGACACGGCGCCTCGCGCTTACAGACACCAGGGAGAGTACACGCTATGTCGCAGTCCACACCATCCGCAGGCGATCTGGTCGCGAGCCTGACGGGCTTGTTGCGCGAGGCGGCGGCGGTGTACATCCGCGCGGAGGGGCTGGCCGCCGAGGTCGCGACGCTGCCCTTCGACGTGCGCCCGACGACCCAGGCCAGCTTCGGCGACTACGGCATGCCGCTGATGCCGTGGGCGGGCAAGCAGCGCCTGGGCCAGCCGCCGATGCGGATCGCCGAGGGGGTGGCGGCGCAGTTACGCGCGGCGGCGCATCCGACCATCCGCGAGGTGAGCGTGGCGGCGCCGGGCTTCCTCAACATCTCCCTGCATCAGCCAGCGGCGGGCGCGGGCGTCATCGCGCGGGTCACGGCGGCGGGCGACGGCTACGGCGCGAACGCGGCGGGCGCGGGCGTGAAGGTGGTCATCGAGCACACCGCCATCAACAGCAACAAGGCGGCGCACGTTGGCCACCTGCGCAACTCGTGTGTCGGCGACACCGCCGCGCGGATGCTGCGCTCGCAGGGCTATCTGGTCGAGGTCCAGAACTACATCGATGATACCGGCGTGCAGGTGGCCGATGTGGTCGTCGGGCAGGAACTGCTGCGGCGCGGCGAGCTGGAGGTCGAAGGCGGCCCGGAGCAATTGCCCGGCGAGAGCTTCGACTACTACTGCTCGCGGGTCTACGTGGCCGTCGGCAAGGCCTATGATCGTCGCCCGGAGCTGGCCGACCTGCGCAAGACGGTGCTGCACAGCATCGAGCAGGGCGGCGCGCGTGAGCCGGGGCAGCCCGACTACGCGAAGGAGGCCGCGACGCTCTCCAACGCCATCGTCCACACCCACCTGAAGACGATGAGCCGCCTGAACATCTACTACAACCTGCTGGCGTGGGAATCAGCGATTGTCGGGGCCGGGCTGTGGCGCCACACCTTCGAGGTGCTGCGCGACAGCGGCATCCTGCGCAAGCCGGAGAGCGGCCCGGCAAAGGGGGCCTGGGTGCTGCCCTTTGGCGAGGGTGAGTCGCAGACCGACGAGGGCGAGCGCACCAGCGACAAGATCCTGATGAAGAGCGACGGCACGGCTACCTACACTGGCAAGGACATCGCCACCCAGCTCTGGAAGTTCGGCCTGACCGATGACCCGCGCATCGGCGTGGAGTTCCACTTCCTGCCGTGGGGCAAGCAGGCCAATGGCGAGGAGTTGTGGACGATGCGCGCCCACGCCACCGCGCGCGAGGCGAAAAAAGAGGCGCCCGCCAGCCGCTTCGGCCATGCCCGGCGCGTCATCAACGTGATCGACGTGCGCCAGTCGTATCCGCAGCAGGTGGTCTACGAGAGCCTGCGCCGCCTGGGCTATGTGGAGCAGGCGGAGAACTCGCGCCACCTGGCCTACGAGGTGGTGGCGCTCTCGCCCGCCGCCGCCGCCAGCCTGGGTATCGACACCTCAGACGGGCGCTCGTCCTACGCGATGTCGGGGCGCAAGGGCATCGAGGTGAAGGCCGACGATCTCATCAACCTGGCCATCGGGCGACTGATGGCTCCGCGCGAGTCGGCAGGCGGCGAGGGCGGACGGCCCGCTGCCCCGGCGATGACCCGCGCGACGGCGGCGGCGCTGGCGGCCTCGGCGATCCGCTATTTCATGGTGCGCTTCGACCTCCAGCAGATGATCGTGCTGGACATCGAGCAGGCGTTGGCCGCGAAAGGCGATAGCGGCGTCTACCTGCAATACGCCCACGCCCGCGCGCGGAGCATCCTGCGGCGGCTCGGCGAGGCAGGCTATCAGGCCCCTGCGACGCTGGCGGCGCTCCCCGCGACACTGGATCAGAGCGAGTGGGATCTGCTGCGCCACATCGACGCCTGGCCACGTGCGCTGGCCGAGGCCGCCGCGACGCTGGAGCCGCACCGTGTCGCCGCCTACGCCTTCGATCTGGCGACGCGCTTCAACGACTTCTACGACCACACGCCGCCCGTGCTGCGTGAGTCCGACGCCAGCGTGAAGGACTTCCGTGCGGCGCTGGTGCGCGCGACGGCGCAGACCCTGGCCAACGCGCTGACCACGCTCGGTATGCAGCCGCTCGACCGGCTGTAGCGGCGCCCCCGTCGCTCCCCTCTCCCGCACAGCGGGGGGGCGGCTGAGGGTGGGGGCCACGCTCAGCCCGCCCTGGCGGCTGATGAAGGCGCCGTGGCGCGTACCTCCCATGAGCGCGCTTCCCGTGCCGCCAACGCCAGCGAGTACACGGCCAGCGGAAGCTCGATGAAGGCCAGCGCGATGCTCAGCGCTTGATCGATCCCAGACGAGGTCATGACATCGACCCATACGTCACAGCACAAGAGACCGCCAACGATGGCGGCGCTGACCACCACCCAGGGAGAACCACGGCGAAGGCAGTAGACCGTGACCAGCATCGCCGCAAGCTCGAAGAGGTCGAGGCCGCTCCAGGCCACGCGCAACTGGCGAGCCTCCACCACGGTCGAGAGCATGTTTCTATATGCAAGGGCATCGACGATGGGCGCGCTGACGACCAGGAGCGCGCTCAGCGCCGGAAAGGTGAAGCACACGGAGCCAATCCAGCGCGGCACGTTCCACTCAGAGCCGCGCGAACGCACGACACGAACGGC
>DASVWQ010000034.1:0-16953 GCA_036393135.1 Ktedonobacterales bacterium | reverse complement strand
TCGCTCCCCGTGCCGCAGGCCCGCCGCATCGCGATCTGGGACCGCCTGGCTCACGACCTGCCCGCCAGCGTCTTGCAGCGGACAATGCGCGTGGTCCCGCTCGGCGAGACGCCCGCACTGGCCAGTGAGATTCTGGCCGGGCGAGTACATGGGCATATCGTGGTGGACGTAAACGCCTGAGCGACCTGTGGGGTCAGCGTGCGGCGCGGCGCCCGATCAGTGTCACCCAGTCGTTTTCCACGATCTCGCGAATCTCGGTCAGTCCGGCGGCGACGAGCGGGCCAACGGCCTCGTCGCGGCGCTCCTCGATGATGCCGCTGGCGATCAGCAGGCCGCCGGGACGGGTGGCGCGGAGCAGCGCCGGAGCCAGTTCCGCGATCACCCGCGCGATGATGTTCGCCAGCACCAGGTCGAAGGTCCCGATCTCGGCGCCGAGGAACGCGACGCCCGGCGGCAGCGGCAGGTATGGCTCGCTACCAGCGCCCTCCAGCGTGGCCAGGCGAGCGTCCACGCGGTCGGCCAGGCCGTTGATGCGCGCGTTCTCGATGGCCGCTTCGACCGCGACGCCGCTGACATCCAGCGCCAGGGCGTCGGCGGCGCCGAGCTTCAGCGCGGCCAGCGAGAGGATGCCTGAGCCGCAGCCGACATCCAGCACATGATCGCCGGGGCGCGTGGCCTCCTCGATCAGTCGCACACAGTTGCGGGTGGTGGGGTGCAGGCCCGTGCCGAAGGCCATGCCGGGGTCAAGCTCGATCACCAGCTCGCCAGGGCGAGGGGTGTAGTCGCGCCACGAGGGGCGGATGACGATGCGCTCGCCCAGCCGCAGCGGGTGGAAGAACTCCTTCCAGGCGTTGGCCCAGTCTTCCTCCGCGACACGCTTCGATTGCACTCCGCTGATGGCGCCGGGCATGATCTGGCGCAGCCACGAGAGGCCCTCCTCGATGCGGGCGCGTGTCTCCTCGGCGTCAGCGTCGTCGGGAATCCAGACGCGGCAGGTGACAGGCGCGCCAGGGATGCGGATGGGCGCCTGGCCGTCGTCACGCAGGTCGTATGGCTCTTCGATGGCGACGCCGCCCTGGGTGTAGCGGCTGATGACCTCAGTGACGGATTCGATGGTCTCCGGGTCGGCGGTCACGCTCAGTTCGAGCCAGTACATGGGCATCACATTCACTCCCTGCGGGCTGGGCGCCTCGTCGCGGCGCGCCACCTCGCGCGGCGCGCCGACACAGTTTCGCCCATCCGCGCCGCCCGCGTCAATTTTGACGCGCTCCCATGCCACGCCGTATTGTGCTAGGTGGACGTTGTAGAGCGGCGCGGACGGGTCGCGTGCGGGTCGATCAAAGGGGCAGAGACAATGGCGCAAGACATTGTTCGCGATGAGGCGCTGGCGCGTTTGCGCGCGGGACAAGAGGCGCTGGCGCAGGGGCGGACCGAGCGCGCGGCGCAGGCGCTACGCGAGGCCGAGACGCAGTTCACGGAGCTAGGCGATAGCGAGCGCGCGGGCGAGGCCAGGCTCTCACTAGCCGAGGTTCAGCGCCAGACCGGCAAGATAGATCTGGCTGTGCGTGGCTACGAGCGCGCCATCACCCTCTTCAAGGAGGCCGACGCGACCCCCCATGAGGCGAGTGCGACACTGGCGCTGGGGCATGCTGAGCGGCAGCGCGGGCGGATCGACGCCGCCTGGCAGCAGTACTACCTCGCGCTGCGCCTCTTCGAGAAGGCCGGGAACGCGCGCGGCCAGGCCAATGCCTCGCTGGCGCTGGGGCATATCGAGCGGCAGCGCGGCCGCTATGACCGCGCTGCGGACTACTACGGCAAGGCCCGCGCGTTCTCCGCTGAGGCTCACGACACGACCGCTGAGGCTGACGCCGCCCGTGGCCAGGGCGAGATGCTGGCGGCCCATGCCGACTATGTGGCGGCGGATGAGGCGCTGCGGCAGGCGCTGGCGCTCTACCAGCGTGGGCGCGACCGCTTCGGTGAGGTCGATACGCTCAATAGCCTGGGGCGATTGGACGTGGAGCGCGCCGATGGGGAGCGGGCGGCGACGAACTTCGCGCAGGCAATGGAGTTGGCCAGCCCAGTCGAGTATGCGCTGGGCGAGGCCGATGCGGCGCTGGGCCTGGCGGAAGTCGCGCTGGACGCCGGACGACTCGACCAGGCGCTCGGCGATGCGATGAAGGCGGGCACGATCTACAACGAGTCCGGCAACGCGCATGGCTCGGCGGATGTCAATCGCGTGCTGGGCGAGGTGAACATGCGGCGCGGTGAGCTGCTCCAGGCCATCGCCTCGTTTGAGCGGGCGATGCGTAGCCTCCGCACGCTGCGCGCCCAGGTTCCGTATACGCGAGCGATGCTCGGAGCGGCGGAATCGCATCGGCGGAGGGGCGCGCCTGTGAAGGCCGAGGACCTCTTTACCGAGGGGCAAGCGCTGGCGTTGGAGGTGTCGCAGCCGCTGCTGGCGGCTAGCGCTATGCTGGGGCTGGGGCGGATCGCTCGCGCGCGTGGACACGGAGAGCAGGCGGCGACCTGGCTGGGGCAGGCGGCGGACAGCTTCGCGGCGCACGGCTCGCTGGCAGGCGTGACGCATACTACCATCGAGCGGGCGCGCCTGGCTCTGTCGGCGGGCGACCTGGACGAGGCGAACCGGCTGGTGGGCGAGGCCCTGCGCCAGGCGCGCGAGGCCAACAGCAGCGCGGGCGGGCATGGGCCAGAGGCGCTGGCAAACGCGGTCTGGGCCAGTGTGGCGCTTGCCCAGGGGCAGCTCGAGCAGGCGCGGGCGCACGCGCACGAGGCAAGTGAGTTTGCCGAGCGCGAACACGACGAGCAGACGTTGGTCGAGGCGGCGGTGACAGCGGCGGAGGTGGAACTGCTGGCTGAGAACCTGCAAGCGGCGGTCAACGCCTTCCACCGCGCGCAGGCGCTGGCCCAGGCGCGCGAGGCGACGGTGGCCGATGCGCTGACCAGCGTGGGTCTGGGACGTATCCTGCTGCGGCGCGAGCTGTGGGAGGAGGCGGCAGTGGCGTTCCAGGAGGCGGCGCCACGGCTGCGCGCGGCTGAGGATGTCGGGGCGCAAGGGTTGACTGCTCTCAGCCTGGGCGAGGCGCGGCGCAACCTCTCTGACCTGGAAGGCGCGCGAGCGGCCTTTGAGGAGGCGGTGGGACTAGCGCGGACCAGCGGGAATCCGCTGATGGAAGCGGAAGCGCTGGGCGGGCTGGCGCGGGTCGCGCTGGCCGGGAATGATCTGGCGGCGACAGAGCGCCACTATCAGCAGGCGCTTGCGCTGATCGCGCGGGTGGGCGGTTCCATCGCCGACCTGGGCGACCGCGCGGCCTACTTCGATGGCTACGCCGCGCTCTACGCAGAGGCAATCTATGCGGCGGCGATGCGCCACGCTGAGGCGAGCGCCGGTGAGGTCGCGTCGGACTTCGCGGCGCGGGCCACACGTACAGGACGGAGCGCCACGGCCCAGCATCTCCGCGAATATGCGCAGGCAATCGCTGCCGGCGAGCGCGAGTTGACCGAGGAAGAGCAGGCGAAGGCGAAGCGGACGGCCGCCTTGCTCAGCGCCGCCCGCAAGACGCTCTCGCGCTAGCTAGCCTTCGCGTGGGTTGTCCGCGTGTGGCGCTCACTGGCGGCGCCTGCCCTGGTCGCTGGCGTGGCGGGGGAGCGTCGCTGGCCGCCGCGCTGGGCGGTGGCCGCCTTGTGTGGTCGCTCGCCCGCTTCGACGCCTACGAGGAAATAGTTCGGGCGCAGCGAAGGATTCGGCCTGATGCGCAGGTGCGGCGGCAAAGCGCTGAACGCTGCGCTCGCCTTGGCGGGTGAGCGACGGCGGGCAGGGTTGGCGGCGCGTGCGATCTCAGCCAGCGCCGCCTCGGCCTGCGACGGGTGCGCCTCGCAGACGGTGGCGCGCCAGCCGGTGCGCTCGCCGTAGCGCTCGATGGCGTCCGCGATCTTGGCCAGCAGCGGGCGCCGCGTGTCGTCATCGAACCAGAGCAGACCTTCAGCGATCATAGCGGTATTCCTGTTCTGAGTGGTGGGCTCACGAGCGGGTGTGTCTAGAATATATGTTCTATTTGTTAGTGTAGCGCGCGGAAGCGCTGAGGTCAAGCCTGCTCTGGATTTACCCTGATGCCGTGGCGGCTGGGCGGGAGCTTCACCAGTGGGCAAGCTCCCGCTAACGGACAGCTGGCGCGCTGGCTAAGGCTAGCCACCACCACCGCCGATGGTGGGTGGGCCAATGGGGGGCAGGATGCCACCACCTCCTCCGCCACCACCTCCTCCGCCGTGGCCACCACCACCGCCACCACCGCCACCACCGCCGCCGCCGGGGACTTGCGTGGGGCTAGGCGCCGCCGCGCAGAACTCCCACGGGTTGTTGGGGTCGTTGGTGAGGCATGGTGTGAAGACCGCGCCAGTGCTGCCGATGTTGTTGGCGGGCAGTGGGCCAGCCATGAACCAGTCGGTTGTCGTGATGCTGTTGGATGTCCACTTGGCGCGCTGCATGCCCGCTGGGGCTGGGAACGCGCGCCTGGGCAGGTCGTTGCGCTCCTCGGCGTAGAGCATCGAGCGGTACCACGTCGGCGCGGCGCCAGTGATGCCGTCGATGCGGTTCATCGGCGAGTGGTTGTTGTTGCCCGCCCAGACCGCCATCGTGTAGTCCATCGTGTAGCCGACGGTCCAGTCGTCGGTGAAGTCCTGGGCGGTGCCGGTCTTCACGGCGGCGGGCCAGGCGTTGGGGCTGGAGCCGTGATTCGCGCGAATCTTGCGGCACTCCGCCGTCCCGATTGGCCCCTGGTTCGATGAGGTGATATAGCCGGGCAGGTCGGGGCTGGTCAGTGGGTCGAGGTAGAGCGGCGAGCAGAGGCCAAACTCGGTACGCGCGCCGTTGTCGGAGAGGACGTTGGAGACCATGAACGCGGCCTGTGGCGTGAGCACCTGCACCGGGCGCGGCTGCTGGTAGGTGAAGAGCGTATTGCCCAGGCTGTCGGTGATGCGGTTGATACTGTGCAGCGGGATGAACTGGCCGTAGTTGGCGAAGACGGTGTACATCTGCGCCATGTCATAGGGGGTCACGTCGAGCGTGCCTAGCACCGAGGAGAGGCCCCATGTGCCGAGGTAGTCGCGCAGGCCCATGCGGGTCGCGTTACGCTTCACATCCTGGATACCCGCGTACTGCATGACCTTGACGGCGGGGATATTCAGGGAGTTCTGCAGCGCATCGCGCAGCGTGATCTCACCCTCGAACGTCGGATGGCTGATGTAGAAGTCGAGCGGCTTGTAGGGCTTGCTCGCGCCAGCGTCCCAGAAGATCGTCGGCTCATCGGAGATCGTCATCGCCGGGAACCAGCCCTTCTGGAAGGCGGTCGCGTAGACGATGGGCTTGAACGACGACCCGGCGCTGCGCTGGCCCTCGGTCACGACGTTGAACTGGCCGTTGATCTTCGTACTGTAGTAGTCCACGCTGCCCAGCATCACTTTGATGTCGCCCGTGCTCTGCTGCGCCATGATGCCAGCGGTGTTGGTCACGTTGTCCTGGCTGATGAGGTGATGGCCCACGAAGTCGTCGTGGTCGCTGCCGTAGAGATGTTTCTCCATCGCCGCCTGGGTGTGGTTCTGGAGGTCCAGGTCGAGCGTCGTGTACACGTTCAGGCCGCTGCGCGAGAGCGAGACCTGCCCGGCGATCACCATCGACTGCAATTGCTGCAGAACGAAGTCAACGAAGGCGGGCGCGAGATTCTTTGTGCCATAGTGGAAGTTCTTGAAGAATCCAGGTTTGGCAGCCTCGTTGTACGCGGCGGTCGCCTGTGTCTGGGTGATGTACCCATACTTCACCATGCTGTCGAGGACCGCTTTCTGGCGCTGCTGGGCGGTCTTGAAGTGGGCGATCGGTTCGTTGGTATTCGGGTTCTGTGGGATGCCCGCGAGGATGCTGGCCTGGGCGAGGTCGAGTTGCTGCGCCGCTGTCTCGCCTGTGCGCGGGTTGTCCTGGTAGCCGAAGTAGATCTGGGCGGCGGAATCGATGCCATAGGCTTCGTGGCCGTAGTCGATCGAGTTCATATACATTTGCAGGATCTGCTGCTTGGTATAGGTTCCCGATTCGGTCAGCCCGACCGCAAGGATCGCCTCCTGGAGCTTGCGCGTATAGGTCTCGTGCGAGCCGAGGATGTTCAGCTTGAGCAATTGCTGGGTGATGGTGCTGCCACCCTGCGAGATGCCGCCATTGGAGTAATTGGCCTGGGCGGCGCGCACGATGGAAGTGAAATCGATTCCGGGGTTCGTCCAGAACGTGTGGTCTTCGATGGTGATGGTCGCGTTGATAGCGTTGATCGGCATCTTGGCCAGACTGATGCTGTGCTGGGCGCCGAAGTTGTCGCGCTGATAGAGCAGGATGCCCGTGCTATCGTAGATGCGCAGGCTGTCGCGGCTGGAGACGATGCGGCTGAGCGAGGAAATGGCCTGCGCCTCAGTCGAATAGTAGGCTGCGGCGGCGCTGACCGACGCGGTGAGTGAGCCGATAGTCAGGACGAGCAGGATGATGACGGAGGCCCAGGTGGCGCGGGTGAAGGTGGCGACACGCGCATTGGCGCGAGCGCGGGCGTTGCGGCGCAGGTAGAGTGAGTAGCGGATGCGCCGACGGGTCGTGCGTGAGCGCGCCTCCAGCATGGCGGGCGATGGCGAGCCGCTCTTGGGCAGGACAAATGGCCCGCGATATGGCTCGGCGGGCGGGATCATGTCATGGGCGACCTCAGCCGCCGTCACTGGCTCCGTGAGCGTTGGCTGTTCGTCAAAGACTGATTCATCGGTGGTTGGCTGGGCCGGCTCATCTGGCTCAGCGGCGAGTGGATCTGGCTCAGCAGCGAGTGGCTCTAGCTCAACAGTGAGTGGCTCTGGCTCAGTGGCGAGTGGCTCTGGCTCCGCAGCGGAAGTGTCTTCGCTGGCGACGGGCTGGTCTGGTTCGGAGGGCGCGTCCGACTGCCCCTCTCCCGCATCGGCGGCGCCGGTGGGAGTCTCTTCGGTTGGCTCGAATGCGTCGCTGTCCTGGCTGTTCGCGTCAGCCGCGCCTTGCGAAGAATCCTGTGGCGTTGGCGACGTTCCTGACGTATCCAATGGCGTTCCTCCATGATGACGGCGGCGCCTGGGGCGCGGCGACGTCGGCATGCCGCCTCCGCTTGACAGCCTGCCATAGGACTGGATAGACTGCGCTCATATGCGCTCTATTTCAGGAGTCATGGGCAACGTGCGCTCGTTCCCCCTGCGGGCGCTCATCCGGTACAACGGCTGAGCGTCGCGGGAAGTCGCGCTTCTGCCCAGACGGACGCTTAGTATCCGCTGAGCCTCTGGAATCGCCGCAACCGGGCGGCCAAGCGCGTATGGACGCGCCAGAGCGCCGACCTTGCCCGGTGTATCTCACACCTCCCAGGAGCAAAGCAAGCATGTCGCAGCGTTCTGATTCTTCCACCCCGCCGACACGCGCGAGCGACTCTCATACTACCACGAGTGGCGTCGCCCGCACCCGGTTTGCGCCCAGCCCGACCGGTTTTCAGCATATTGGCGGCTACCGGACGGCGCTGTTTAGCTGGCTGCTGGCGCGCCACACGGGCGGCCAATTCATCCTGCGGATCGAGGACACCGACACCGAGCGCACTGTGCCGGGGGCCGTAGATGCCATCATCGAGGGCTTCAAATGGCTGGGCCTGGACATCGATGAGGGGCCGGAGGAGGGCGGCGCATATGGGCCATATGTGCAGACCCAGCGCCGCGACCTCTATCTGCGCTATGCCGACGAGCTGATCGCGGGCGGCCACGCCTACCGCTGCTTCTGCACGCCGGAGCGCTTGCAGCGCGTGCGCGAGGAGCAGCGCGCCCGCAACGAGCCGCCACGCTACGACCGCCATTGCCGCCGCCTGACGCCCGCCGAGATCGCCCAGCGGCTGAACGAGGGGCAGAGCTACACCGTGCGCGTGGCCGTGCCGCTGACTGGCAAGACCGTGGTGAAGGACATCCTGCGTCCGGCGGAGATTGTCTTCGAGAACACCAGCCTGGATGACCGCGTGCTGCTCAAGTCCAATGGCTATCCAACCTACCATCTGGCGCACATCGTGGACGACCATCTGATGCGCGTGACGCATGTGCTGCGGGCGGAGGAGTGGATTCCCAGCGCGCCGCTGCACATCATCATCTACCAGGCGCTGGGATGGGAGCCGCCGGTCTTCGCGCATGTTCCGGACGTGCTGGCGGCGCAGGGCGGCAAGAAGCTGAGCAAGCGGTTTGGCGCGCTGCCGCTTCTGGAGTACCGCGACCTGGGCTATCTGCCCGACGCCATCGTGAACTACATGGCGCTGCTGGGCTGGTCCTATGATGACAAGTCCAACACGCTGAGCCGCGAGCAGCTCATCGCGGCGTTCGACCTCGACCGCGTTGGCGTGGCGCCCGCGCGCTATGACGAGGAGCGATTGCTCTGGTTCAACGGCTACTACATCCGCCAGCTCTCGCCCGATGCGCTGGCCGAGCGGGCGCTCCCGTTCCTGGAGCGGGCGGAGGCGCAGGGCGGGCTGCCCGATAGCGTGGCGCGCCCTCTGGATCGCGCCTATGCGACGCGGGTGCTGCTGCTGGAGCAGGAGCGGATGCGGACGCTGGCCGAAGCGCCTGGGATGACCGCCTTCTTCTTCCTCACCGAGACGCTGACCTACGAGCCGCAGGCGCTGATCGCGAAGCATATGACCGCCGAGAGCGCGCTGAACGGCCTGCGCCGCGCCAGCGCCACACTGGCCGCGCTGCCCGCCTGGGAGGCCGCCGAGATGGAGGCGCGTCTGCGGGAACTGGTCACGGAGTTGGGGCTGAAGCCAGTGCAACTTTTCACCAGCATGCGGGTCGCGGTGACGGGGCGTACCGTCTCGCCGCCTCTCTTCGAGACGATGGAGGTCCTGGGACGCGAAACCTCGATGCGCCGCCTGGATGAGGGTATCGCGGCGCTGGCGGCCCACGCTGGCTGAGGCGGGCTGCGATGGGCGGCGTCATGGTTGAGTTGCGGGGCCAGGGCTGAACGGCTAGAATGAATCTGCGGCTTCCGCGCCCGCGGCACGCCGCCATGTCGAAGACGCCCGTGCGCGTTAGCTGGTTCTGGAGGTCGCGTTGAGGGTTCTGGTGGCTGGGGGAGCGGGCTTCATTGGCTCCCATCTCTGTGCGCGTCTACTGGCGGATGGCCACACGGTGATCTGCGTGGACAATCTGCTAACCGGCGCCGAGCGCAACGTGGCGGCGTATCTGGCGAATGACCGCTTCAGCTTCGTGCGTCATGATGTCACAGAGCCGTTTGATATGGATGTCGAGGCGGTCTTCCAGCTCGCCAGCCCGGCCAGCCCGGTCGGTTACTGGACGCATCCTTTCGCGACCATCCGCGTCAACACGATTGGCACGACGAACCTGCTGGACCTTGCGCGGCGTCATGGCGCCCGCCTGCTCTTCGCCTCCACCTCCGAGGCATATGGCGATCCGCTGGAGCATCCGCAGGCTGAGACGTATTTCGGCAATGTGAACCCAGTCGGGACGCGCGCCTGCTACGACGAGAGCAAGCGCCTCGGCGAGACGATCACGATGGAGTATGTGCGGCGGATGGGCGTGGACGCGCGCATCGTCCGCATCTTCAACACCTATGGTCCGCAGAGCCAGCTCGACGATGGCCGCATGATCCCGAATTTCATCACGCAGGCGCTGCGCCACCAGCCCGTCACCATCCACGGCACAGGCGAGCAGACGCGCAGCATTTGCTATGTGGATGATCTGGTGGATGGCCTGACGCGGGCGCTCTTCACCCCGAACACGACCGGGCAGGTCTACAATCTTGGCAACCCGGATGAGCAGACGATCCGCGCGTGGGCGCAGCTCATCATCCGCCTCTGCGACTCGCCGTCGACGCTGACCTTCGAGCCGAAGCGCGAGGATGACCCTGAGCGCCGCCAGCCCAATATCGCCAAGGCGCGAGCGCAACTCGGCTGGGAGCCGCGCGTCTCGCCGGAGGAGGGGTTGCGCCTGACCATCGCCTGGTTCCGCGAGGAGATGGCGCGGACCGGCGCCGAGCTACCCACGCCCACGCACTGAGCGCGCCCGCGCGCGTCCTCTCTTGTGTTATGCTGCTCAGTGTGTGGCGCTCGCCATGCCCCTTGTTGATGGAGCGGAATCAAACGATATGCGGGTCGCGATCAACGCTGCGCCTCTCCAGCGGCCCACCAGCAGTCAGGGCCGCTACCTGACGAATCTGCTTGCGGGGCTGGGCCGGGTGGACGGCATGAATGACTATGTTGTGCTGGGCTACAAGCCGCCGCTCGTGGAGCCAGATACGCCCTCCAGCATCGTCTTCCAGGAGGCGCCCCTTGGCGGCCCGGCGCGTGGCGCGCGGATGAAGCGGGCGGTCTGGGAGCAGTCCGGCTTCCCGGCGATGGCGCGCGAGGTGCGCGCAGATCTCGCGCACGTCCCGTATTACGCGCCCATCATGCGCCCGAATGGCCTGCCTCAGATCGTCACCATCCGCGATGTGCTTCCGCTGGCCCTGCCAGAGTACCAGACGAAGACCACTGCCGCGATCTACTCGCGGCTGGCTGCCCACGCGGCGCGGCGCGCTGAGGGCGTCATCACCGCCTCGGAGTGGTCGAAGCGCGACATCATCGAACACCTGCGGATTCCAGCGGAGCGCATCCGGGTCGTGCGCGAGGCGCCCGCGCCAGACTTTCGCCGCGAGACGAATCCCGACCGCCTGCGCGCGGTGCGGGCGAAGTACCGGCTGAACGAGCGCTTCGTGCTGAATGTTGGTGGCATGGACGTGCGCCGCAATATCGGGCGGCTGGTGGGCGCCTTCGCGGCGGCCTACTATGAACTGAACGAACCGAGCCTCCAGTTGTTCATTGCGGGCGATCACGAGCGCCTTGGCTCCAGTCCGCTCTATCCCGACTGGCGTCCGCTCGCCGCCGCGTTTGGTGTGCAGCGGCAGGTGGTCTGCGCGCCGGTGGCGGAGGAGGATCTGGCGGCGCTCTACAGCGCCGCCGCGTGCTTTGCCTTCACCTCGCGCTACGAGGGCTTTGGCCTGACCGCGCTGGAGGCGATGGCCTGCGGCGCGCCTGTGGTCTGCTCGAACGCGACCTCGCTGCCGGAGGTGGTCGGCTCGGCGGGCATCCTCGTCAATCCGGACGATACCGATGCGCTTGCCGCCGCGATCTATCGCACGCTGGCCGCGCCGGAGCTGAGCGCCGACCTGCGGGCGCGTGGTCTGGCGCAGAGCAAACAGTTTAGCTGGGACAAGGCGGCGGCGGCGACCAGCTCCTATTACGAGGATGTGGCAGGCCAGCCGCTGGAGTAGGCGCGCCCGTCACGGGCGAGGAGATGCGAGTGAGCCATCCCGGCGAGCCGCTGGCGGCGGATGCGGCGGTTGACCTGCACCTGCATACGCGCTACAGCGACGGCAAATGGGCGCCGCGCGACCTCTTCGCGACGCTCGCGGCGGGCGGTTTGCGCCTGGTGAGCGTCGTGGACCACGACCAACTCGACCATCTGCCAGAGGTAATGGCGCTGGGCGATGCGTTTGGCGTGGCGGTCGTTCCGGGCGTCGAGGTGACGGCGGAGTGGCGCGGTCTCCCTGCCCATCTGCTCTGCTACGCGCCCGTTCCGACGGGCTTCAGAGGATCTGCGCTGGCGGAGCTGATGGCGGAGACGGACGCCCGCATGCGCGCCAACACGCGCCTGGTCTATGAGACGCTGGTGGCGCGCGGCTACCGTTTCCCGCAGCAGGCGGAGACGCTGGCGGAGCAGGGCGGCGAGCCAGTACGCGCGGCGGATGTGGCGGCGCTGCTGCTGGCGCATGGCGCGGTTGGCAGCCCAGGTGAGGCGATGGCGCTGGTGACGGCGGCAGGCTATCGGCAGGCGCGGGCGCCCATCGCGAAGGTGGTGGCGGCGGCGCACGCGGGCGGCGCGCTCTGCCTGATCGGACATCCAGGACGCGGTGAAGGCGAGCTACATTGCTTCCCGCCGACGGAGATCGAGGTGTTGATCGCGGACGTTCCGCTGGATGGCGTGGAGGTCTACTATCCCACCCACACGCCAGCGCAGATCGAGGCGTATGCGGCGCTGGCGAGCCGTTGCGGGCTGCTGGTCGGCGCTGGCTCCGACTCGCATGGCCCACGCCAGCGGGCGCCCATCGCCTACCCCGCCGCGCAGGTGGCGCCGCTGCTGGAGCGGCTGGGCGTCGCGGTTGGCTGAGCGCCGCACGCGCCAGCATACGCGGAAGCCGCCATCCCCTCAGCGCGAGGAGATGGCGACTTCGAGCGTCAGAGCGGGATGCTACTCGTAGCGCAGCACCTCCAGCGGACGGACACGCGCCGCGCTGTAGGCGACAATCGCCGCAACCAGCATGCAGACGAATGTGGTGGCCGCCACGACGCCAATCGAGAGCGCCGGGCCGACGCCGAGGTTCAGCTTGAACACGTAGACATCCAGGATGAAGTTGGCGAGCGTCACGATCAGCATCGCCACCAGCGAGCCGCCGAAGCCAACCAGGCCATTCTCCACCAGCACGCCGCTGAGGACGTTGCCGCTGGTATAGCCGACCGACTTCAGGATGCCGATCTCGCGTCGCCGCTCCAGCATCGCCAGCCCCACCGCGTTTGCGATGATGATGACGCCCGCCACCATCGCCAGCGATGCGATGGCCGTCAGCAGGATGATGAGGTTGTTGAGCAGCGTGTTGATGGCGATGACCAGGTCCACGACGCTGAATGTCTGGATGGCCGGGACCTGGGACTTGATGCTGCGCAGGGCCTGGTCAGACTTCAGCGGGTCGATCTCCATCGCGTAGATGTAGAACTGCGTCCCCTGAGCCAGCTTGTTGACCACCGAGTCGTCTGCCAGGATCGGCGCGAAGGTCGTGATGCTGCCGTTGTAGAAGCCAACTACGTTCAGCGTGACCGTGAGCGGCGGAGCGGTCGCGCCGGTCGCGCCCTGGGCCCCGCCATTGCCGGTTGCGCCGGTTGCGCCAGTTCCGCTGGCGGGAGCGAGTGTACTGGCCAGGGTGATCTGGTCGCCCACCTTCAGATTGAGCGGAGCGAGCGCGGCGGGCGCTGGCATCAGGACATTGAGCGTGTTGGCGTCCGCGCTGTTGAGCAGGCGGCCGGGCGACGACTTGGTGATCGCCGCGCTGGCCAGTGTCGCGTCGGGCTTCGCGCCGTGACTCAGGTCATAGCCCTGCACGCCGCTGAGGAAGAAGAGCGCGCCCTCCTTGCCTACGTTGCCAGAGCCAGCACGGCGCGGCGCATTCTTCAGGATGTCTCCGATGGGTACGCCGTTGATGGCGACCGGGACATCCTGGGCGAGCGACGTGACGATGGGCTTGCCCTGAATGTCCTTCGTCTGCGCCACCTGCGCGTCGACGGCGGGCTTGTCTTTGACGCCCGCGATGATGAACGAGTTGTACTTGACCTGTGTCGAGAGGGCCGCGTTGACCTCGTTCTTGATGTTCTGGCCGAGCGCCAGGATCAGGCCGATGCCGAAGACGCCCACGAAGAGCGCCACCATCGTCGTGACGCTGCGGGTGCTCTCACGCCCCAGATTGCGCATCGCCATGCGGGTGTTTGCCCTGGCGGTGCGTGGCAGCAGTGGCAGGATGCTCATCAGGATGGCCAGGGTCAGGACCAGCGCGCCAAACGCGGGCGCCTTGATGACCAGGAAGACGCCAATCGCGATGGCGATCAGCGAGATCAGCGCGTACCACCAGGTCTCGGTTTCAGGCGCCGGGAACCTGCTGATGAGCAGGACCAGCAGGAAGAAGACACCCGCCAGAATGGCCAGCGCCACGCCTGCGCCAGCAACCGCCAGGGCGGCGACGACGACATTGCCGAGGATGACCGCCGAGAGAGCGAAGAACAGCAGCGCGAGCAGCGCCAGCAGGAGGATGCGCAGTAAGATGCCCACGCCCTCCAGACCCTCGCTCACACCACGAAGGACGGCTAGCGGGCGAATCTGCGCCGCCTGCACGATGGGGAGCAACCCGAAGATCAGCGCAGTGACGACGCCGATGAGGACGCCGGACGCGATGATACCGGGATCCATGACCTGTGGCAGGTCAATGAAGAAGCGATCGGTGACGAGCCGATTGACCAGTATCGAGACGCCAGCGCCAGCGGCGGAGCCGAGCACGCCACCGAGCAGACCCAGCAGGCCGGCTTCCAGGCCGAAGAGCGCATAGAGGTCGCCACGTTGGTAGCCAGATGTCTTCAGCACGGCGATTTCGGTCTGGCGGCGCCGCAGCAACACCTGCATCGTGTTGACGATGCCCACGCCGCCGATGAGCAGCGAGAGCAGGCCGACCACCTGCAAGAAGTAGCGAATGTTCTGGACATTGCTGGAGTTTTGCTGGAGGGCGTCTTTGGTGGTCGTGACGTTGGCGGTCGGCAACTGCTGGGCGATGGCGCTCTTCGCCTTATTGGCGTTGGCGTCGCTATGGTCCGGCACGTTGACGTAGACCGCGCTGTAGCTGACGGGTAGCCCCGACGAACTCTGGACGCTCGCGTAGCCGTCGAGTGAGATAATCGCCTGGGGCCGCTGGAAGAGGCCCGCGCTTGCCACGATGCCCGCGACAGTCCCATCGAAGACACGGCCATCATCAGAGGTGATGTTCACGGAGGCGCCGACCGAGACGCCGAGTGTGGTGGCCAGACTCTTGGTCAGCACGATGCTCGTCCCGGTGAGCGTAGACTGGAGCGACGCGCCGCTGGGGTTGAGGAAGGTTGGCGCGCCTGCCAGCGGGAACTTGGTGGGATCGATGGCGCGCAGCTCGAAGTATTGCGCGTTCTGCTTGGTATCTTCTGACTGCGCCTGATGCCCGGAGACGGCGGTATACGCCGAAATCGTTCCCTGGCTGAGCAGTTGGTCGAAGATGTCGAGCTGGTCGGCGCGCAGATTGACGATCGGCGAGGTGACCGAGATGTCGCCGCCGTTGCTGTCGCGGATGTTGCCGGTGAGGCCCTGGTTGACCGATGCTCCGACGAGCTGGAGCGAGACAATCGCCATGACGCCGACCGCGACGCAAAAGATCGCGAGGAGCGTGCGCTGGCCGCCACGCGCCAGCGAGCGCGTGGCATACGACCAGTAGAGTCCGAGTCTCATACTATCTCCCTGCGCGCTCAGGCGGTCGCGATGAGGCCATCCACGATGCGGATGGAGCGATCGGCGGCGGCGGCGACATTGGGGTCGTGGGTGGCGATGATGAACGTCTTGCCCGTGCGCAGGCGCAGGTCGCGGATCATCAGCAGCACGTTCTCGCTGTTCTTCTGGTCGAGGTTGCCGGTAGGCTCATCCATGATGACGATGGCCGGATCAGTGGCCAGCGCGCGTGCGACGGCGACGCGCTGCTGCTCACCGCCAGAGAGTTGATTGGGGCGGTTGCGCAGGCGGTGGCCCAGCCCGACCAGTTCCAGGATTTCCTTCGCGCGGTCAGCGGGGCGTCCGCTGTGCTTGCCGACATAGAGCGGGGCTTCGACATTCTCTTGCGCGGTCAGCGTCGGGATGAGATTGAACGCCTGGTAGACCATGCCAATCTTGGCGTTGCGCACTTTCGCGAGTTGGCCTTCGCCCATCCTGGTGATGTCGATGCCATCGATCAGCACGCGACCGCTGGTGGGGTTGTCGAGCCCTGCGATGATGCCGAGTAGCGTGGACTTACCGGAGCCGGAGGGTCCAATCACGGCAACGAACTCCCCATGATCGACGCGCAGGCTGATTCCGTTGAGGATGTCGATACGCTGGCGACCGAGCGGGAGCGATTTGCGAATGTCGATGGCTTCGAGCGCGGCAGTCGCCGACGGATTAGCGTCCGGCTGGGCCGTGCTTTCGGTAGCGTCCACGAGATGAGGGCCTTTCTTCTGGTAGGTCGCACGTGGGCGAAACGGGTCGCCCACGCTGGCGGCGCCGTCAGGAGAGTATACGGTTCTCACGCAAGGGAGTACGGCTGTCGTGGGCCTCGGTTGCAATCGCCGCGTGAGCGTGCGCCAGCCATCGCCAGCTCCACAATCCTCCACCCTGGGGCTATGATAGTGCTGGATGGCGCCGCCGCGCCAGCGTTCTATCATAGCATGGGATTTTTCGCGCCAGGCGACTCGTCCGGCGTGTAGAGGAGCAGGAGACGAGCATGACGGCGCCCGCGAGCGACTCGCGCGAGAGCCAGGACCCCTATGCGCTGATAGCGGAGTGGTATGACCTGGAGCACGATAGCTTTACCGATGACATCGAGCTGTACCAGGAGTTGCTGGCAGGCGAGACGCAGCGACTGGCGATTCTGGAGGTCGGCGCGGGCACCGGGCGGCTGTTGGCGGCGCTAGCCGGGGCGGGCTATGTGGTCACAGGCGTCGAGCCATCGGCGGCGATGCGGACGCGCTGTGTGGCGCGGCTGGCGGCGCTGCCGGAGCGGGTGGCGCGGCGGGCGCGCATCGTGGAGGGGACGGCGACCGCGCTGGGGGTGGACGCGGGCGAGCGCTTTGATGTGGCGCTGTTGGGGCTGGGAACGTATGGGCATCTCACCACGGCGGAGGAGCGCGCGGCGGCGCTGCGGGCGGCGCGCGAGCGGCTCAAGGATGACGGGCGCCTGATCGTGGATGTGGACCTGGCGGGGCCGCGCCGTCTGCTGGAGACGGCCGGGCGGCTGTGGTGGCAGGGCGCGTGGCGGGCGCGCGATGGCGTGACGCTGGTGGAGCATTGCGTGGTTGGCGCGTTGGGCGCGGAGCCTGGCACGGTGGAGGTGACGCATCTCTACGACGCCCACGAGCAGGGCGGGTCGCTGCGCCGGACGCTGACGCGCACGCCGCTTGCGCTGCTCTCACGTGGCGAGGTGGCGCTGGAGGTGCGGCAGGCGGGTTATCTGGTCGAGGCGCTCTATGGCGGCTACGACATGGCGCCCGCGGATGGCGCCGCCGGGCG
>DASVWQ010000033.1:0-2588 GCA_036393135.1 Ktedonobacterales bacterium | reverse complement strand
CCGCTTGAATCCTGCCCATCCATCGCTCCCGCCGCTAGCCTGTGACGCGCTGCTCCATATCACGCCATCACTCAGGATAACGGCCCAGGTCGGGCGAGCATAACGCGCGGGCGGACGGAGAGAACACCCACGTTCTCCACGCCCGCCCACGTCATGCCGAATTGGCTGCCATTTGGCCTCAGGAGCCGATGGTATACCACGGATTGAGGCCACCAGAGACGCCCAGACCTGACGAGCCGCCGCGCGCAAAGTGGTAGACGCTACCCGAAGACTGCGCCCAGAACTCGCTGTTGTCCCACTTCCACACCGGATAGCCGACCGTATCGGGCGAGTAGGCGTGGAACGTCGGATCGCCGGAGCCGCCCGCCGAGGAGACGCTAGCCGAGAGCGTCGCGGGCGAGGGCAGCGCGCCAGTGAACGCGACCCACTGGCCATCTGGCGAGAACTGCATGCGCATCAGATGCGAGGTGAAGAGCGCGCTCGCGATGCGTGTCGCCCCCGACCCGTCGGCGTTGGCATAGTAGACCTTCGTCGTGCCGATGCCGCCGCCGCTCTGTGTCACGACCTCGTAGACGATGTGCGAGCCATCCGCCGAGACATCCCAGCCGGGGCTGAGCGGCTGGCCCACCGCGCCGGTGTAGACCGAGGTTCCAGAGACCCCCATGCTGATCGAGCCAGAGATCATGCTGTGGGTTCCCAGGTCATAGCGGCGAATCTCATACACCTCTTGCGTGCTGCTGGAGGTGGTCAGCTCGAAGTAGAGCGTCGAGCCGCGCACAACAGCGTCATTCAGCCCGTTGAACTGGCCAATCGACGTGAACGCCGATAGCTCCACCGAGTGCGCGTCGCCGATGTGATAGGTGTAGAACGTGTCGAACGTGGTGAACCAGACGCTCGAGTTGTCGAGCCAGCCGACACCACGCTCTTCACTCGGCGCGGTGAAGGCGTATTGTCCGGACACGTTTGGGCCGGGAACGCGCGTCATCGCGCCAGTCGAGACGGTGACGATCTCGGCGACCCCCTGCGCGATGCTGCCGCCGCCACACTGTACGCTGCCCTCGGTCGCGACGATGCGCGTCAGGTCGGGCGAGAAGACTGGCGTTCCCCAGGCGTTCTTGTTGGTGACGCAGGTGTCGGGCGGGGGCGTCGGCGGAAGGTGCGTGATCTGTCGCGGTGTTCCACCGTTGATGCTGGCCCAGAGCTGCGCGGTGTCGTGCGAGTCGCGTTGATACCAGGCGAAGGCGTGCGGCGGCGCGGGGATCGGCGTCGCGGTCGGGCCACCGCCGCTCGCATGGGTCGCTGTGGCAGTCGGGCTACTCCCACTGCCCGTGCCAGTGGTCGAACCGCCGGTGGTCGCGCCAGATGCGCTGGCGCAGCCGCTGATCGCCAGCGCGACGCCTGCCAGCAGAGTGATGGCGCCGCCCCAGCGACGGGCGCCACGCGCGGGTGTGAAAGGCATGGTCTGCTCCTCATCTCGCGTGGAGCGCCACACATGCGGCAGCGCCACGCATCCACCAATCCAGGACATGCCGTGATGAGATTCCGCCCCGCAACGGGGAACAGCCGGGACGCTGCCCGCATGAGCGCGAGCGCTGGCCAAAGCATAGCGGCGTCGGCGGATAATCAGATATGGCGCAGGTCACAGAAGGAGGCCGCCGACGCGATAGGCCTACTATACAAGATATGGCAAGAGGGGGAAGTGTGGGCGTCGGCGTCAGAGGCTTGGCGGCGTCAGCGCGAATGGCTCATCGGGGCGGGCCAGCGCGACCTCGCGGGCGGCGCGCAGCGCGGCGACCACGCCCGGCGGCACGGCGCGCCCACCCAGAGGTGTGGGGTGCATATTGGGGCCGTGATAATCGGAGCCGCCACTGGCGATCAGGCCGAAGCGGCGCGCCAGGTCCAGCA
Organism: Ktedonobacterales bacterium; assembly: GCA_036393135.1. Taxonomy (GTDB): domain Bacteria; phylum Chloroflexota; class Ktedonobacteria; order Ktedonobacterales; family JADMIN01; genus JAKAIY01. The sequence goes on along the minus strand of DASVWQ010000033.1, from coordinate 683 downwards.
GCCGCTCCACCGTCGCGTCGTCATACTGGCCGTAGTAGCACTCCAGCCCTTGCAGCCCGGCCTCGATCAGCGACGGCAGCACGCGCGTCTCCAGATCGGCGATGTCTGCCGGATGGGCCAGCGTCGCCACACCCCGCGCCGCGCGGATGATGCGGATGGCGTCCTCTGGCGAGAGCTTGTAGCGCGGCGAGAAGCCCGGCCGCCCCGGCGAGAGGTAGCGCGCGAAGGCGTCCGGGACATCGCGCGCGTAGCCACCCTCGATCAGCGCGCGGGCGACGTGCGGGCGGCCCACCGCGCCACGCGCAAGCTCGCGCACCCGCTCCCAGGTGATGCCGAAGCCCGCCGCGCGCAGGTTCCTCACCATCCGCTCGCCGCGCCGCTCGCGGGCGCCACGCAGCAGGCCGAGGTTGTGCGCCAGCGAGGGATCATCGGGCGATAGCTCGTAGCCGAGGATGTGGGCCTCGCCGCCGCCCGTGATGTCAGTATTGATCTCGACGCCAGGCATCACCACCAGACCGAGCGTCTTGCCCGCCGCCTGCGCCTCGGCCACGCCCTGCGTCGTATCGTGGTCCACCAGCGCGATCAGGTCCAGCCCGGCCTCGCGCGCCAGCCGAACCAGCTCGGCGGGCGCGTAGAGGCCATCGGAAGCGGTCGAGTGGGTATGCAGATCGACACGCTGGAGC
>DASVWQ010000032.1:0-2810 GCA_036393135.1 Ktedonobacterales bacterium | reverse complement strand
CGGGCATGGTCGGCGTCTCGTCCCACTCGCAGCGCAGCGCCGCCGCCGCGCGGATGGCCTGCTCCTCGCGCTCGGCCACCACGCCCACGAAATCGCCGATGCGGATGGCCCGCGCGGTGGGGATCGCGGCCAGCGGGGCGTCATCGATTGCGCGGAGGGTCGCGCCGGGGCTGGGCGGGCGCACGACGCGGGCATGCAGCATCCCGGGCAGGCGCACGTCATGGACATAGCTCGCGGCGCCGAAGAACTTCTCGGCGAGATCGAGGCGCTCGGCGGTCTGGCCAATGGCTTGGTACGCGCTGGCGGGCTTGAGTGGCGCGTCGCCCGTCACCTCGCAATCGAAGCCGCCGCCCGCCAGCAACTCGCCATAGCTGACATGGCGCTGGGGATCGGCGCGGTGGACGACCGCGCCATCCGCTGTGAGCAGGTCGGCGGGATCGGCACCCAGGCGCTCAGCCGCCCGCGCGAGCAGCGCCCGCCGCGCCGCCGCCGCCGCGACCCGCGCCGAGGCCCAGAACGTCTGGACGCTCTTGCTGCCAGCGGTGTAGCCCTCGTTCGGCACGCGCCCAGTGTCGCCCATCACCACGCGCACGCGGGCCAGGGAGACATCCAGTTCATCGGCGATGATCTGGGCAAGGGCCGTGCGGATGCCCGTGCCAAGCTCGACCTTACCGCAGAAGAGCGTCACCTCGCCATCAGGCGCGATGGCCAGCCAGTCGTCGAGGCGGGTGGTGGGCAGCGCCTGGAAGGGTGAATTGTTCGCGCCGGTGGTCTCGGCGTTGCGCCAGGCGGGGGTAGACATCAGGCGCCCTCCTCATCCCAGAGCAGCGCCGCCGCCCGCTTCACCGCGCGGATGATGCGCTGGTGCGAGCCGCAGCGGCAGAGGTTGTCGTCGAGCGCGGCGCGAATCTGCGCATCGGTGGGATGCGGCGTGCGCCAGATGAGCGCGGCGGCGGTGATCATCATGCCATTGGAGCAGTAGCCGCACTGCGCCGCCTGCTCCACAAGGAACGCCTGCTGCACGGGATGCGGCTCGTCGGGCGTCCCCAGGCCCTCCAGCGTGGTGATCTGATCGCCAGCGACCTCGCCGACGGACAGGCGGCAGCTCGCCACCGCCTCCGCGCCGCGCAACACCTTGCACGCGCCGCACTGCCCCAGCCCGCAGCCGAAGAGCGGCCCGTTCAGCCCCAGCTCGTCGCGCAGCACATAGAGCAGCGGCGTATCGGTGGGCGCCTCGACTTCATGCGACTTCCCATTGACGGTGATGACCAACCCAGCCATCGGCGAACCTCCTGCCGCAGACCCCGCGCGCTGACTCCCGCGCACTGCCAAGTGTAGTCGCCGCGCAATCGTTTGTCCACGTATCGGCCAAGCAGCCCGATAGTTGACATAACGCCAGTACACCTATCCATCTGGACAGCAGCGGCGCTGAGTCGCTATACTTCAGACACCGAATAGCGCACGTTGATCTGAGCGCATGGGAGGTCTTTAGATGATAGGTCGCACGCGGCTCTGCTAGCGGAGCCGCATCTCTCTCCCCGGATCTTCCTGCTCGCCATGCGCTGCGTGTGGCTAGACATGGGTTCCCTCTGAGTCGCCATCGAGAACAGGCTCCGCATATGACCGTATTCGCCATCTGGCGATACGGCTATTTTTGCGCCTGCCACGTTCTCGAAAGGCGGTTCAGCCATGTCTACCGTACCCCTGCGCTACTCACAGAACTTTCTCCGCGATCCCCGGCTGGTTGAGCGATTAATTGTCCTCTCGTGCATTCGCTCTGATGACCTGGTGGTCGAGATCGGGCCGGGCGCGGGCGCGCTCACCGATTGTCTGGCCAGGCGCTGCGGGCGAGTCGTCGCAGTCGAGCTGGACGCCAGCCTCGCCAGGCGCTTGATGCGACGGTACGCGGCGCTACCGCACGTCACCATTCAGCACGGCGACTTTCTCGACTTCACCTTGCCCAGCGAGCCGTATAAGGTGTTCGCAAGCATCCCCTTCGCGCGCACCCACGACATCATGACCAAGCTCACCGCAACGTCGCAGGCGCCCGAGGAGATGTGTCTCATCATGCAGCGCGAGGCGGCGGAGAAGTTTTGCGGCGCGCCGCGCGAATGTCTCTATTCTATGCTGCTGAAGCCCTGGTTCACTGCCGAGATTACGCATCACTTCCGGCGGAGTGACTTCATACCGGCGCCTGGTGTGGATGTCGTGCTGCTGCGCATGGAGAAACGCGGGCCACCACTGGTCGCCGCGCACGAACGCCAGTTGTTCCGCGATTTCCTCGTCTACGGCTTTACCACTCGCCAACCCACACTCGCCCTCTCCCTGCGCGACCTGCTGACACATCGCCAGCTCCACCAGGCGTTCACACAGTGCGCGCTGGCCCCCGACATCACGCCATCGCGCGTAACCTTCTCCCAGTGGCTCGCGCTCTTTCACGCGACCATGCGACTTGGCGGCTCGCGGGCGCGCGACCAGATCAGCGGCGGCGAACAGGCGTTACGGGCGCGACAGGCGCAATTGCGCAAACGCCATCGCACCACGACTTTGCGCGGGCGTGGCCGCTACGCCTGCCCAGAGACAACACGATAGCGCCGCTGTGACGCCCCTGTGCGGGCCGCGATGCGGCTGTGATGGCGGTGTGAGCGGCGCGCCATATGCTGCTCGCTGAGGAGTGGGAGCTTCTGGCGCCGATGCGCGGGCGCGCGGGAGCATCCACAGAGGAAAGGAGTGGTCCGCCATGTTGACGACACCACAGACACCGCTACCTGAGCAACCCGTGACAGAACAACAGCCTGTCCAGCAACCCG
>DASVWQ010000031.1:0-2362 GCA_036393135.1 Ktedonobacterales bacterium | reverse complement strand
GACGGCCAGCAGTTCGCCATAGGAGCCTTTGTCGCGCTGGCGCACATCGTAGAGCAGGTTGGGGCGGTTGAAGCTGGCGACGTGGGTGAACGGGTCGCGCAGGCGAAGCTGGCTGAGGATGTCGGCGCGCACGCGGTCGGTTGCGGTGGCCGTCAGCGCCAGCAGCGGCGTCGCGGGGTAGCGCTCGCGCACGCGGCCGATCTGGCGGTATTCCGGGCGGAAGTCGTGGCCCCACTCTGAGACGCAGTGCGCCTCATCCACCGCGAAAAGGGAAATGCCCCGCTCGCGCTGGATGGCGTCGAGCAGCAGCAGGAAGTCGGGATTGACCAGCCGCTCCGGCGCGATGTAAAGCAGGCGGTACTTGCCCGCCAGCGCCTCGCGCTCGCGCCGCCCGCGCTCCTCCGGGTCGAGCGCGCTGGTGATGGCGGCGCTGGCGACGCCGTTCGCGGTGAGGCGGTCCACCTGATCCTTCATCAGCGCGATCAGCGGCGAGATCACCACCGTCACCCCTGGCAGGATGGTCGCTGGAAGCTGGTAGGTCAGCGATTTGCCGCCGCCGGTCGGCATCAACGCAAGGGCGTCGCGCCCGGCCAGCACGGCGTCCACGATCTCGCTTTGCCCCGCCCGGAAGCTGTCATAGCCAAACGAGCGCTTGAGCGCGTCCGCAACCACAACTGCATCCACCGTGCGCTGGCTCCTCTCCGCTGGCGCTCGTCAGACTGAAACATCCGTTCGGTTCCGCGCGGTCATCGTACCATGCGCGCGCGCCGCTCGCCAGCGCCGCATGCCCCAGACCAGCGCGGCGATCAGCGCGGCGCCCAGCGGCAGCGCCAGCCCCACGCCGAGATACGCCTGCTGGTAGCTGATGTGCGAGAGGCCCAGGCCAAAGAGCGGAAAGACCGCGATCATCTCGGCGCTGAAGAGGCCCGTCTCCAGCGAGAGGATGGTGGCGCGCTGGGCTTCGGGCGCCCGCGCGTTGATGGCCGTGCTGATGGCCGGGACGAAGAGCGCGTCAGAGGCGCGGAAGACCAGCAGGAAGCCCACCAGTCCGACAATCGCCTGCGCGCCACTCATCAGCAGCAGGCCCAGCGCGACGCCGCCCACCAGCGCGGGAATCAGCCGCCGCCGCCAGACCCGCGCGATGATGCGTGGCGCGGCGCTGGTGTAGAGGAAGTCGAGCACGGCGCCGATACCGAAGATCACGCCGATGGCCGCCGCCGTGAAGCCCAGCCCATGAAAGTAGAGCTGAGTGTAGTAGTTGGAGGTCGTGAAGACCGTGCCTTCCAGCGCGGAGAGCAGCAGCAGCCCCAGCAGGATCGGGCTGCGCCAGGCCGCGCGCATCCCCGCGCGCAGGTGCGCCAGCGGATGCAGCCGCTCGGCCACATCCGGGCGCTGCGGGCGCTGCTCCGGCATCAGCAGCAACGGCCCGATGGCCAGTGCGACGCTCACCACCCGCGCGATGAACGGCGCGGCGGTGTTCCAGTGGAGCATGAAGCCACTCGCGCCCGCCCCGACGGCGGAGGCGATCAGCGAGAGGACGAGGAAGCGGCTGTAGAGATGGCTGTAGCGATGGGCGATGGCGGCGTCATCGGCGTTCGCGCCCGCGCTCTCGCTGGCCAGCCGCCAGACAATAGCCTCTTGCGCGCCGCCCTTGAATGCCCACGAGATGCCTGAACAGGTGAACGCCAGCGCGATCATCTGCGGCGTGGGGTCGAGGAAGAGCGCAGCGCTGACCGCGCCGAAGCCACAGGCAGCCAGCAGGCTCGCCCGCCGCCCGACCAGATCGGCGAAGACGCCAGTGGGAATCTCGGCCACGAACTTCGCGATGTGGAAGAGCATCTCGAAGAGGCCGATGGCGAAGGGGCTGTAGCCGCGCGCTGCGAGATAGATCAGCCAGATCGCGTTTTCGGTGTCGAGGTTCGAGAGAATGGCGAAGACGCCGAAGGCGCGGCCCCAGCGCGGTGTGGCGTGGGCCTCAGAGGCGCGAGTCGACCGGGCTGCGCGCGGGAAGACGGACAGGAGTTTCATGGTAGCGTGACGCTCTCTCAGTTCAGGGAATCGGACGGCCGTTGCGGGAGGGTGAGAGCGCCCGGCGAGGTGTGTGGAGAAACGCTGGCGAGCGGAGACGGACGACGTATGCGCTGCGGCGCCCCGCCACGCGCGCCGAGATGACGGACGCAGTGGGGGCGCTGGCTGGTCGCGCTTGTCTCTGCCGCGTAAGCGAGCGCAGCGAATGCTGGCTGTGCGCCGGGCTTACACGGCTGCCGCGCCGATTTGCGGGCGGCGGGTAATCAGCAGGCGGCTTACGCCGCTCCGCCGACGGGAGGAATGGATCGTCTTCATAGGCGGCATGATACCGCCC
>DASVWQ010000030.1:0-15775 GCA_036393135.1 Ktedonobacterales bacterium | reverse complement strand
TCGCTGGTCATGCCGTGGCGCAGCACGCCCAGCCGCACGTTCGTTCCCTGGGGCAGCCCGCGCGTCGTCGGCTGCCAGCTTGCCCCGCCATCCTGCGTGCGATAGACGGTGAACTGGTCGCCGATGTTGCAGCGCCCATCGCCCTCGACGATCACGAAGGCGGTGTCGGGGTGCGCGCGGTCCAGCGTAATCGCGAAGCCGAACTCGGAGGGCAGGTCGCGCTGGATGTCCTCCCAGTTCGCCGCGCCGTCCTCGCTCTTGTAGATGCCGCAGTGGTTCTGCTGATAGAGGACGTTCGGCTGGGTGGGATGCTGGACCATACGGTGCAGGCACTGGCCAAACTCCGGATAGATGTCCGGCAGGAAGCCCGCGCGGGTGTTCTTGTTCATGTACTGCCAGGTCTGGCCGTTGTCGTCGGTGCGCAGGCAGCCCACCGCCGAAATGCCAAGCCACATCCGGTCGGGATTCGAGTAGTCGGGGATGATGGTATGCAGGCAGAGGCCGCCCGCGCCCGCCTGCCACTCGTCGCGCTGGGGATGCCGCGCCATCGCCTCGTTCACGCTCCAGGTGACGCCCGCGTCCTCGCTGACCCAGAGGCAGGCCGGGTCCACGCCCGCGTAGACGACATCGGGCTGCTCGGCCCGTCCCGGCTCGATCATCCAGATGTTCTTGAGGCTGAGGCCGGTGTCCTCCGCGAACTGGATGCCGCGCTCCGGCTCTTGCCAGGTCTGGCCCCAGTCGTCGCTATAGCGCAGGAATGTGCCGAAGAAATCGCCATTGTCGGCGGCAAAGATACGCTGCCTGCCGCCGCGCTGGTCGAGCGCCGCATGGTAGACGTGCGTGCTGGTGAGCGCCGTGGAGACGCAGTCCCAGTTCACGCGGTCGCGCGACCGATACAAGAAGAATCCGCGCTTGGTGCCGAGCAATACGACCGTATCGCCGGAGCGCGGCGCGCCTGTGTCGAGACTCGCCATCGGGTAGTCCTCCCTTGCGGCTGGTCCGGCGCCCACGCGACGCCGGACACGCCATCAGCCATCAGCCTCCGGCGACCGAGTGCACGATATGCACGATCGCGCCCGCCGCCACCGGAGTATCGAGGAGGGACGCGAACCGGACGTTGCGCCCATCCACGAAGACATTGACAAAGGGTCGCAGCTCGCCCGTTTCGGTGCAGAAGTTGAAGCGCAGGCCAGGAAACATACCATCGAGCGCGCTGATCAGCTCGCGCACTGTGCCGCCGGGCGCTTCCACGGTCGCACGGTCGCCCGTGCGCGCGCGCAGCTCGCTCGGCAGGTGGACCAGCGCCATCGGCTCTGAGGTAGACGACGCGGACATGCCATACTCCCTTCGCCACGACGGCGCCCGTCTCCAGACGAACGCCGCCACGTTACCCTCACCCTATCTCAACGAACGGGCGACTCTCGGAAACGCGCCGCCAGATTCGTGCGTGACGAGCGACGTTAGAGGGGGCGCTGGCCCCAGGCGAGGTAGAAGGGCGCCATGCCCGCCCCACCGTCGCGCTGGCGGTGGGGGCGATGGGAGCGGTCAGGAGGGGAGCGGACGCTCAGGCCGTGGCGCCCGCGCGGGCGGTGGCCTCCGGCGCCGGAGGGAGGGCCAGCGTGCGCCAGTCGAGCGAGAGTTGCGTCCGCGCGCTGGGGATGCGCGCCTCAGCGTAGGGCGGGTCGGGAATGGTGGGCAGGGCGACACGGTCGGTGCGCTCGCCGGGCTGATCGCCGCGCGCGGCCATCACCACCGGGACGAGGCGATTCATCACCAGCATGTTGCGCTGGGCCAGTTCCTGGCTGGGGGCGAAGGCGTAGAGGTCCGAGTGGGTCTCACGCAGTTGCCTGGCGATGGCGGCAGGCGTGTGGCCCAGCCGCTTGCACTCCTCGCGCGCGATGTCGCGCAGCCGCTCGGGCGAATGGGCGAAGAGCGCGTCCAGCGCGTGCGAGAGATTGTAGTTGCGGTTCAGGAGGTTGGCGCGGCCAGAGCGCAGCCGCGCGGCGCGCGCCGCCTCGCCCGCGCGGGTGGCGCGCTCGATCTCGCGCGAGAGTTCGCCGAAGGGTTGGTCATCCAGGTCGCTGTGAATGAACGCGATGACCTCGGCGACGCGCCCCTCCTGCCACTCGCGCAGCAGCTCCAGGGCGCGGCGTCCGGCGTAGCGGTCACGGGTGGTGCGGACACTGAGCAGGCGGTCCTTGCGCTCGCAGATGTAGAGCGCGTGCAGGTAGCCCACCACCTGGGCCGCCGTGAAATGGGCGAAGCGGCGTTGCCCGCGCATCTCCTGCACAAAGGCGAAGCTGGCGGCGAAGTCCGCCTCGATGCGCGCGAACGCCGCGAGCTTGCGCTGTGTCAGTCCACTCGTCGCGCTCGTCCGCCGTCTGGTTCCGATGGTCATGTGCCGCAACCCTCCCGCGTGTCTCCAGCGTACTTCGTCGGCGCAGATGATCCGCCAGCGGAAGACCGCCCGCAGAATATGTACCGATTCGCACGCCTCGCGCGGAAGAGTATCGAGCCATCAGGAGCGGACGCCTCAGAAGGCCCGATTGCGCGCCGCCCGCATGGCGCGAGCGAACCTGGCCGCCGGGAAGCGATTGTCCTGTGGCGGGCGCGAGCGTGCGAGTATCTGGCCGACCATGACGGCGGCGACACCGAACGTCGTCAACCCGGCGATCAGGAATTTCGTCGCGTCTACCACGGGCAGCACACGCGCCCGCCCCTTCGAGATGGTCACGATCGCGACCGGGCGCCCCTGCGCGCCGCCGCCGCCACCAATCCCGCCGCCGCCGCTGGGGCCACTTGCGGGGGTGGTCGCGCTGGCGGCGGCGCTGGTTGTCGGCGTCACAGCAGGCCCATAGCCTGAGCCGCCACCCATGCCAAAGCCCATCATCACCTCGGCGCACGGGATGACCGTCACGCCCTCGCGCTCGACCGGCGCGCCGAAGATCATCTCTGGCCGCACACTCTCGATCATCCGGCGCAGCGATTCGTCCAGCGTGCGCTCAGGCGCCGCAGTTGGGATCACCCCACCCACCAGCTCACGCGCTAACTCTGCCGACTGCCTGCCGCTTGTCACGCGCTCATCGGTCGTCATAACTTGTCACTCCTCTCCGCTCGCTTCATCGGTCGTTCATGCGCGCCCGCCGCGCCAGGTAGACAGCGCAAGCCGTCGCTCCCAGCGTCGCCAGCAGCCCTGACGTGAGCGCGTGAACATTGCCGATGCGCCGCGTTCGCGGTCTACCGTTTCCTTCGGCGAACTCGATGGCGACGGGCCAGGCGTAGACCCAGGCGCCGCCTGGCCACCACAGCGCCAGCCGCCGCGCCACCGTCGTGATGGGCGCTCCGGCTGTCGGCGTCAGCTCGCCTCGCAGCGTCTCCATCCGCAGGCCAACTGGCCGTGATGGCTGCGCCTGAACCAGACCTGCGCCCCGTTCCTGTGTCATCGCTCGCTCCTTCGCTCCACGGCGCCACCGGAGGGAGACTCGCACACCACGTACCAGTTCGCGCCGATGTGAATGGCGCCGCGTCCACTACGCAATTTCGCGCAGTGGCGAGGTTCATGCGGGCAAGGAGTCACATAGGGTACGCGCGGGTGGCTGAGACATGTTATGCTGATGGACGCGAGAAGCGGATGATTCGACGCTGGAGAACGGTGGCATGCAATTTCTGCCGGAGCTGACACACGGTCTACTCCACTTTCTGCACGCCTATGGCCTCTTGGCCCTTTTCGCGCTGATCCTGGTGGAAGAGGCGGGCGTTCCGCTGCCTGCCCCTGGCGACACGCTGATCGCGCTGGCAGGCGCCCAGCCGCACCGCACGCTGGCCTACACCACCGAGGCGCTGGCCGCCTGCACGCTAGCCGTCTTCATCGGCTCCTCGATCCTCTACTGGCTGATGCGCTACGGCGGCCACTCCTTCATCGCGCGCTATGGCCGCTATCTGCATCTCAAACAGGAGCGCCTCGACCGCATCGAGGGATGGATCGAAAAGCGCGGCACGCTCGCCATCATCCTGGGGCGGCTGATCCCTGGCCTGCGCATCCCGACGACGGTGATCTGCGGCCTGACGGGCGTGCCGTACCGCGTCTTCGGGCCATCCACGGCGCTGGCGGGACTGGTCTGGTCATCAATCTACTTCCTGCTGGGGGAATTGTTCCAGAAGCGCATTGGCCTGATCGCCGCCTATATCACTGGTCTGCTCGACACGCTGGGCGACAGTACGACATTAACCCTGCTCGCGCTCGCGCTGCTGCTCGCGCTGGGGCTGGGCGTGTGGGGACTGACGATGCGCCGCTCGCGCGCTCGCCGCGCCGCCGCCGAGGCCGAGGTCACTGCCAAGACCGAGGTCGCCGCCGAGACCACAACCCGCTCCTGAACGTTGGCGACTGACAAAAGGACCGAGCCCGGGGGAACACTGCTACCCCACGGACCCGGCCCACATCGCGATCAGAAATCCATCGAGGCGGCGCCGCTTACCAGATACTCCACCGCCTGCGCCGCAGTGATGATCTTCGCGCCCTCGACCAGCTGTTCGGCAGTGATGCCGCGCGGGGTCGCGCAAGCGCCGCACACCCAGATCTGCCCACCATTAGCCACGAATGACCGCATGGTGTCGACGAGCGGCTGGAAGCCATCTTTGTGAATGCCGTCCGCGTAGCCCCGCGTCGCCAGCCAGACCCCTTCGATCGTCAGCAGGGCCACCACCTGCTGATCCGCTGAGGCGGCCACATTGCCGACGACAAACGCCAGTGAGGCGCGCTCCGGGTCTTCGGCTCCGCGGGTGCAATGCACCATGAGTTTCGCCATGAGAATCTTCCCCTCCTGCTGTTCGTCTGTTGCGCGCCCGGTCCGCCGTGAAGCGGCTCGCGCTCAGTCCAGCTTCTTTTGCACGAACGCCCGCAGCATGCGCGGCGAGTCCTGCTCGACCAGCGCGAGCAGCGGGTTGCCCGAGAGACGGCACCACGCCGTCATGTCGTCACGCGCCGTCAGGTCATCCACCCGCACTTCCAGCACCTGGCCGCCGGCCACCTCGCGCAGCTTCGCCCGAATGGCCGGAGTCAGCAGCGCGCAGACCGTCCCATCAGTGGGCGCGGCGCTCAGCCACTCCAGCGTCGCGTCTGGCGCTGGAAGCGCCATTGCCTGTTCGTCACGCATTTCTCAATCCCCTCTCTGTTGTCACTGGCGCGGCGCGGCCACACTCAGCGGGAGTCCATGCTACAATGCGGTCGCCCCGCTGGCATCTCCAGTGTGTGCGAGAAACCCCGCCACAACAATGACCGGGACGCCAGACGTTATGACCGAAACGCCAGACTTTGACGCGGGGGAGCGTCGAGCGAGGAGGGAGACACGGTGGATGTCCTGTCCGATACGCTGCGGGTCGTGCGCCTGACCGGCGCTGTCTTCCTGAATATGCGCATGACATCGCCCTGGGCCGCCGCCTCTGAGCCGCCCGATCTGCTCGCCGCCTATTTCCGGCTGCCTTCCGACTGTCTGGCGCTCTTTCACATCCTCGTGGAGGGGCGTGGCTGCATTGCCATGTCGGGGTATGCGCCGGTGATGCTGGAGCCAGGCGACGCGATCCTCCTGCCGCACAGTTCGCCACACACCATGAGCAGCGACCTCCACGTGCGAGTGACGCCTGTGCCGATGCGCGCCGTCCTGCCATCTCAGGCGCCGGAAGGAATCATCGAGGCGCAGGGCGGCGGGCCGGGCGCGCCCTCACAGTTCATCTGCGGCTACCTCCACTGCGACCAACGCTTCAATCCCCTGCTGGGCGCGCTGCCGCCGCTGATCGTCGTGCGCGTTGGCTCGGCCAGGCCAACCGGAGTGGACGCGACCGGGGTAGCGCGGGATAGCGCGGGACCAATACTCATCGTCGCGCCCGAAGACTGGCTAGGGATGACCCTGCGCCACATGACCGAGGAGTCGCTGGATGGGCGTCCAGGGCGCGCCGATATGCTCGCTCGCCTCAGTGAAATCCTGTTCGCCGAGATGGTGCGGCGCTATATGAACAACCTGTCGCCCGCCGATCACGGCTGGCTGGCTGGCGTGCGCGACCCGATTGTCGGGCAGGCGCTACGCCTCATCCACGAGCAGCCAGAGCAGCCCTGGACGGTGGCCGAGTTGGCGGACGCCGCCTCAGTCGCGCGCTCGACGCTCGCCCAGCGCTTCAGCACGCTCATTGGGGAGACGCCGATGCGCTATCTGGCGACCTGGCGCATCCAGATAGCGAAGCGCCTGCTCTGTGAAACCGACGCCCGTCTGGCCGTGATCGCCGAGCGGGTCGGCTACGAGTCTGAAGCCGCCTTCAATCGCGCGTTCCGGCGGCATGTCGGCTACCCGCCCGCGACCTGGCGCGCCGCTAACGAGCCGCCGCCTCCCCGCGCGCATGGCGTCAGTTAACGATAGTTGTTGAATTGCAGCGGGACGGGGTAGTCCTTGCCCTTCAGAAAGGTGATGACCGCCTGTAACTCGTCGCGGCTCTTGGCCGTCACGCGGATCGCGTCGCCCTGGATCTGCGACTTCACCTTGGGGAAGTTGTCGCGGATGTGCTTGCTGATCTCGCGGGCAAGGTCCTGGTTGATGCCCTGCTGTAGCTCGATGTGCTGGCGCACCATGCCGCCGCTGGCTTGCTCCAGCTTGCCATCCTTCAGGATCTTCAGCGAGAGGTTGCGGCGCAGCAGCTTCGACTCCAGCACATCGCGCACACTCTTGAGGGTGAACTCGCTGGCCGTCAGGATGGTCAGGCTCTTCTTGCCGTCGTAGTCGATCTGGGTCTTGGTGTCCTTCAGGTCGTAGCGCGTCTGCACCTCGCGGCGCGTCTGGTCGAGCGCGTTCGCCAGCTCCTGCTCGTCGTACTGCGAGACGACATCGAATGAGTTTTCGGCGGCCATCTTCTCTATCTCCTTCAGCGGCGCGTCTGCGCGTGGTCGTGGTCAGGACACCGCATTCTATCATCTGCCCGCCACGCCGCCGCCCTCACTCCGACGCGCCCGCGAACGGAGCGACGCTGAGGATGCTGTAGCGCGCGACTGTGGCGGCGAGGTCGCTGCGCATCACATGGGCCTCGGCCACCTGCCAGCGGGTCGGCGCGGGCGGGCGGGCGGCCAGCAGCGCGGCCAGGCGGCGGGTCCCGCCGAGCGTGAGCGGCTGCTTCAGGCGGGCCAGCGTCAGATGCGGAGAGAATGGGCGTGTCTCGTGCGGAAAGCCCAGCGGCTCCAGCGCGTCCGTCAGGCGCCGCTGGAGCGCTCGCAGTGGGGGCAAATCGCCACCGACGCCCGCCCAGATGACACGCGGGGCCTCGCGCGGGCCGAAAACGCCCAGCTTCGCCAACGCCAGCTCAAACGGCGCGGTGGCGCGGGTGACCTCGCCCGTCGCCGCGATGACCGCCGCGAGCGTCGCGTCATCCACCTCGCCGAGGAAAGCCAGTGTCAGGTGCAGGCTGGCGGGGTCGCTCAGCCGGGCGGCGGGTAGCGCGCGGGCCAGCCGCCGCAGGTCGCGGTCCAGCGCCTCGCGGGCGGCGTCGCTCAGGTCCAGCGCGATGAACACGCGCGTCATCGGCGCATCACCCTCCACTATGCTGGCAATGGGGGCGGCTGAAGCCGCATCTACGGGCCTGCGGGTCACGAAGCTTGCCCTGAATCTTCCACGTTCAGGTTGCCGCCCATGCGCCAGGCCACGAAAGCGGCCGTTGTGGCGCATGCGCCGTCGGGACGCCCTCTAGATATCCCCAAGCTCAGGATTCCACAAAATCTCCCATAGGTGGCCATCGAGATCACGGAAGTAGCCCGAATAAATGCCCCAGGGGCGGTCGTGGGGACGATCGGTCAGGGTGGCTCCAGCCGCAGCGGCCTGCGCGAGCAACGCATCTACAGCAGCCTTACTGGCAACGGCATGGCCAATGCTGAACTCGCCGGATTTGGGTGGTCCGAAAGGGATTGCCGCGTCCTTCGCCAGCTCGGTGCGCGGGTACAAAGCGAGAATAAGCCCTCCGTGCAATTCGAACATCGCAGCCGCGCCAGCCGGAGTGGTCTCGTCGCCAGCGAACTCGGCGCCGATGACACCCTCTGACTTCAGCCCCAGGCCGTCGCGGTAGAACCCAAGCGCACGATTGAGGTCGCTAACGGCAAGGGTGATCACATGGATGCGCGGCTTCATTCATACCTCCTACAGCGATAGCTATGGCGCCACCTGATAACACGAGCCGCTCTTACAGAATAGCCTGTAAAGCCGCTGCGCCTTCAGGCCATGCGGACGGAAGGGCTTGCGTTGGCGTCAGCCTATTCAGCGTGTCAATTTGTCTATGGTACACCGGTGCACGTGGTAGATGCGCCACGTAGACGCGGAGTTACCCGCCCCACTGACTCGTCTTCCGTTCGTCTGGCAAACTAGGGAAACGCGGGCCTTCCGCTACTTCAGCGCGAGGTAGGTGTCGGGCAGGTCGTTGGCGAAGAGGGCGACATCGCCGGGGCCGGCGATGCGCGCCAGCGTCTCCTGCACCTCGGCCAGCGTCTCGACGACGTGGGTATGGTCGGCGCCCAGACCGCCCGCGCGCAGGCCCTCCGCGATGGGCAGCGTCTGTTGCGCGCCCACCAGGATCACCTCATCGCAGACCGACGCCGCGCGCTCGCCAAAGCGGCGGTTCTCGGCCTCCTCGACGGCGCCTAGCTCCACCAGCCCGGGCGTCACCAGAATCTTGTGGCGCCCGCGCATCTGGCGCAAGACCTCCAGCCCGTTCGCCACGCCGACCGGGTTCGCGTTATACGAGTCATCGATGATGGTCATGCCGCCCGCGCTGGGCAGCAGTTGCAGGCGGTGCGGCGTCGGCTCCAGGCGCAGGGCGTCGCGCGCCGCCTCATCCACTGGCAGGCCCAGCAGATGGACCGCCGCGAGCGCCGCGCTGACATTCAGGATATTGTGCTGGCCCAGCAGCGGGATCGCCACGCGCTGCTCCAGACCCTCGGCAGGCCAGCGCCAGGTGAAGCGAGTCGCGCCCTCGTCCACGCTGATCTCCGACGCCACGACATCCAGCGGGCCAGCGTCCTCACCCTCCAGGCCATAGTGGACGACGCGATAGCCTGCCTGCGCCGCGCGGTCGGCCAGCCGGGCGGAGAGCGCCTCGCCGCCGTAGATGATGGCGGGCGCACCAGCGGGCAGCGCGGCGATCAGCTCATAGAGCGCGTCACCGATGCGCTCGACCGTGCCGAAGCGTTCGAGGTGCTGCGGGCCGACCGAGGTGACGATGGCCAGTGTGGGATCCACCAGACGGCACATCGCCGCGATCTCTCCGACATCGTAGGCATCCATCTCGACGACGAAGGCGCGGTGGCGCGGCTCCAGGTACTCGTTGATCGTGCGCGTCACGCCCATCAGCGTGTTGTAGCTCTTGGGGGTGGGCAGGGTCTCCATCGCGGGCTGGAGCAGCGCGGCGAGGATGTGCTTGGTGCTGGTCTTGCCATAGCTGCCCGCGACGCCGATGGTCAGCGGGGCGAGACGGCTGTACTTCGCCCGCGCCCGCGCCACGAAGCCCGCCTGGATGCGCGCCTCGACTGGCTTCAGCAGCCAGTTCGCCACGATCAGCAGCGGCAGGGTGAGCAGCGGCCCGGCCAGCAGGATCACCACGCCGCCGAGCAGCGTGGCGCCAGCGGGCAGCGCGAGCAGCGCCCACGCCAGCAGCGCCGCCACGAGCGCCGCCAGCGCGCCGGCCACGCCGAGGATGCGCCGCATGCGCTGGGTGTAGACGAGCGGTTTCTTCGCGGGCAAGGCGCGCCAGAGGGCCAGCGCCAGCGCCGCGCCCGTCAGCCAGGCGAGGCCCGCCACGACGCGCCGCCAGTCCGCTGGAGCCGCCAGCCCAGCCAGCCCGACGACCAGCGCCAGCCCGGCCCCCGCCAGGGTCGCGGTCGGCGCGAGCCAGGCGCGCTGGCGTCCCCACGCGAGCAGGCGCGGCCCCTCATATTCCTCGATCTGGTACATCCGCGCGCCCATCAGCCCGGCGCGCGACAGCCAGCCCAGCCAGACGAGGGCGGCGGCGATGACCGCCAGAATCCCACTCACGATGCGCTCACCCCTGGAAAAAGGTCTTGACGATCACGCAGAAGCGCGCCGAATCCTCGATATAGGCGTAGTGGCCGGCGCCTGCGAAGACCACCAGCCCAGCGTCGGGAATCAGCCGCTCCATGAGCTGGCCATCGGCGAGCGGCGTGTCTTCGTCGCGGTCGCCCCAGATCAACAGTGTTGGCGCGGCGATGCGCGGCAGGTACGCGCGCAGGTCCTCGTTCACCACGCGCACGAAGGAGCCGCGCACCGTGCCGCTGGCCGCCTTGTAGTCGGGCGAGCCTTGCTGCGCCACCTGCGCCCCCGCCCACTCGCGCAGCGGCTGCGGCGTGTAGCGCGCCTGGGCCAGCCGCCGCATCAGCTTGAAGCTGCGCACCCGCGCGTGATAGCGCCAGTCGCGCTTCGGACGGATGCCCGCCGCGTCGGTCAGCACGACCCGCGCCACCCGCTCAGGATGCAGCGCCGCCAGCTTGATCGCCACACGCCCGCCGAAAGAGTGGCCGATGAGGTTGGCGCGCTCGACGCCCAGCCAGTCCATCAGGGCGAGGGTCCAGTCCACGTACTCGCTGACACCCCAGGCGACGGGCGGCGGCGGGGTCGCGCCGAAGCCGGGGAAGTCCGGCGCGATCAGGTCGAGGCCCTCGCCCAGCCCGCGCATCGTCCCGGCGAAGAGGTCGCTGCTCGCGCCCCAGCCGTGCAGCAGCAGCGTCGGCGTTCCGGCGCCCGCCCGCGTATAGTGTGGCGGCGGTTGCGGAACTGCGTGGCGGCTGGCGCTCTGGTTCTCTCTCACGCGGCTCTCCTCGCCAACTCCATCACTCATACGGCGGGACTCGCCAGCATCCGGCGCGCCAGCGCAATGACCTGCTCCGGGCGCTCGGCCAGCAGGTCGTGCCCCGCGCCGGGCAACGCCAGCAGCCGCGCATGGGGCAGCCGCGCCACCAGCGCCTCGGTCGCCGCCAGCGGATTGAACGGGTCGTGGTCGCCTGCCAGGACCAGCGTGGGGCAGGCGACGAGCGCGGCCTCATCGTCGTTGATGGCGCCACCCGCCGCGCGCAGGTCTTCCATCGCGGCGGCCCAGCGCGTCAGCATCGGCAGCGCCACGCCGGGGCCGTGCAGTCGTTCCAGCTCCGCCCGCAGCGACGGCCACGAGCGGATGCGCGTCTCAGGGTCGGCGTAGACCGCGACGACGCCCGGCGGTGGCACGCGCCCGCTCACGCCCCAGATCACCAGCGAGCGGGCGAGCTCGCCCAGCAGCGCCGCCAGGATGATCGCGGTCTCGGCGCCGTCGCTGTAGCCGATCAGGTTGACCTCGGCGAGGGCCAGTGAATCCACCAGCGCGAGCAGATCGGCGGCGTCGTGGTGGTGCAGCCGCGCATCCACCTGGCGCGGCGTGGCGGCGGAGCGGCCGTGCCCGGCGAGGTCTGGCGCGATGACACGGTACTCCGGCGCCAGCGCGGCGATCAGCGGGTCGAAGTGGGCGTGGGCGGTCCCCGCGAAGCCGTGGATCAGCAGCACAGGCGCGCCGGAGCCGCTTGCGTCATACGCCAGCGGTGGTCGGGATGGCTGCGACAACGGCATCGCCCTTTCGTCTGGACGCGCGCCGCCGCTCAATCATCCACACGCGGCGGGCCGTCTCGCATTATAGCATGACCCGCTCGCCCGTCTCCGTTGGATGGGCCGTTGTCAGCCGCCCCCGGCGCAGCCACCACACCAGGCCGCCGCTCCACAGTAGCGCGTTGACGCCCGCCGCTAGCCCGATCGCCAGCGTCGTGCCGCCCACCAGTGTCAGCCAGCCCACCAGCGGCGCGGTCAGCGTGGCCGTCGCCGTCAGCGCATAGTTATAGAATCCCATGATCCTGCCCTGCAGATGGCCAGGCGTGGCAAGCTGGATCAGCGCGGCGCTGATGGCCATGTAGAGGGTCCGCATCGCGCCAGCGAAGACCAGCGCGAGCATAATCATCCACAGAGCGCGCAGGGGCGCGAGCAGCGCCAGGCCGAGCGCCAGCCCGCCCAGGCTCGCCAGCAGCGTTGGCCAGGTGGCGCGCCCGCGCGTGGCGACCACCAGCGCGCCAATCATCGCCCCGACGGCAAAGCTAGCGGTGATGATCCCGTAGACCTGTGGGCCAGCGCGCAGGGTCTGCCCTGCCAGCACCGTCAGCCAGAGGGTGAAGTTGAAGGTGAGCGTGGCCATCACCACCACTATCACCAGCGGCGCCCGCACCGCCGGGGTCCGCCAGGTGTACTGGAAGCCCTCCACGAGGTCGTGGACGGGCGAGACGCGCCGCGAAAGCGCGGCGGCGGCGCGTTGCAGCTCGCCGGGGCGCATCAGTAGCAGCGCGGCCAGCATCATCAGATAGCTCAGCCCGTTGAGCGCAAAGACCAGCCGCACGCCACTGAAGGCGATCAGAACGCCCGCCACCGCTGGCCCGACGATGCGAGTGGCGTTGAAGACAGCGGCGTTTAGCCCGATGGCGTTTGGCAGGTCGTCGGTTCCCACCATCTGCGGTACGAAGGCCAGCTCGGCGGGCATATCCACGGCCTGGATCAGGCCATCCACTGCGCTGAAGATGTAGATCAACCAGAGCGGCGCGGCGTTGTTCCATGTCGCGACCGCCAGCGCCAGGGCCAGCGCGAGGAAGGCCGACTGCGTGACGAGCAGCGTGCGCCGTCGGTCGAGGCGGTCACTGACGACGCCGCCAAACAGCCCCAGCACGACATACGGCCCGAATGTCCAGACGCTCAGCACACCTAGCGCCAGCGCCGAGTGCGTGATTTGCAGGACCAGCCAGCTCAGCGCGGCCGCCTGCCCCCAGCTTCCCGCGCTGGAGACCGCCTGGCCGATGGTATAGAGGCGGAAGTTGCGGTGGCGCCGGAGGCTGGCGAACGTGCGGCCCTCGTATAGCAGTGTCGGCAGGCGCATGATCGCTCCACTTCCCGGCGCACGTGACCCACTCGCGGGCCGCCTCAGACTATAGCATCAACCGGCGCGTCCACTGGCGCTACGGATGCCTCCGCGCGCCGCCGCCAGCGGAGATACCAGAGCAACCCCACGCCCGCCACCAGCATATCCACCGCGCCCGCCACCGTGAAGGCCAGCGTCGTGCCGCCAGTCTGCGCAAGCCAGCCCGCCAACAGCGCGCCCGGAACGGTCGTTCCGATGAAAATGTAGCTGTAGAAGCCCATCACACGGCCATGTAACTCGCTGGGCGTCGCGAGCTGGGTGAGGGCGTTGCTCGTGACCATGTAGACGGTGGCGAGGACGCCCACTACGACCAGCGCGACCATGACCAGCGGCAGGGAGCGCAGCGGCGCCAGCAGCACGGTGGCCAGGCCGAAGCCACCCACGCTGGCCAGCAGCAGCGGCCAGGTCGCTCGCCCGCGCAGCGCCGCCAGCAGCGCGCCGACCAGCCCGCCGACGCCGAAGCAGGCCGACATCACGCCATAGGCCTGCGCGCCCGTTCGCAGCGTCTGCGCCGCCAGCACGGGCAGCCAGAGCGAGAAGTTGAGGCTGACGGCGGCGACCACCAGCAGGATTCCCAACGCCATCCGCACGGGTATGGCGCGCCAGGCGAAGTGGAAGCCATCGCGCAGGTCGCGCAAGGGCGAGGCGCGCTGCTCGCGGCGGACGGCGCCAAACAGCTCGGCAGGGCGCATCGCCAGCAGCGCCCCGATCAGCGCCAGAAAGCTCAGAGCGTTCAGCGCGAAGCAGACCCGCACGCCGAATCCGGCAATCAGAAGGCCCGCGACCGCTGGCCCGATGATGCGGGCGGCATTGAATATGGCGGTGTTCAGCGCGACGGCGTTGGGCAGGTCATCGGAGCCGACAAGCTGCGCGACGAAGGCCTGGCGGGTCGGCGCGTCCACGATCTGGGTGAGCGCGTCGAGCATGGCGATGACATAGAGCGGCCAGACGGTGGCGACGCCGTTCCAGGTAATCGCCGCCAGCGCCAGGGCAGTCACGAAATAGAGGCTCTGCGTCACCATCAGCGTGCGCCGTCGGTCGAAGCGGTCGCTGATGACGCCGCCGAAGAGGCCCAGCGCGACATAGGGAATCGAGGTCCACGCGCCGAACGCGCCCAGCGCCACCGCCGAGCGCGTCACCTGGAGAACGACCCATGCCAGCGCCGAGAATTGCAGCCAGGTCCCCATTAGCGAGATGAGTTGGCCACCCGCGTAGAGGCGATAGTTGCGGTGATTGCGCAGGCTGGCGACGGCCCGAATCTCGCGCACGCGCGCTGGCAGCCACATGCTCGCTACACTCCCTGCCCTCTCGCGACCCAACCACGCGAACGGTCAGTATAGCATGTCCGGGACGCGCTCGCCCGCGTACTTTCTGGCCGTGGCGAGGGGGCGGCGCGGGATCATGGGCTATACTGGCCCCACGCGACACGGGGAGAGCGCCCCGCCGAGACGACTGGACGAGACGACTGGACGCGCGCGGCCCGCTCGCTGGTCGCGCGCCTATACTGAAGGATAGCGCGCGTGTCCGACGCAACGACAACGCCGACCACCCTCACCCCTGACCAGATAGATTTCCCCGAATCCCTCAGCGACGCGACCATCGCCGCGACCACCGCGACCGAGCTGAAGCTGAAGCCGACTCAGACGCTCGCCGCGTTGAAGCTGCTGGACGAGGGCAACACCGTCCCCTTCATCACCCGCTATCGCAAAGAGGCGACTGGCGGCATGGACGAGGTGCAGATACAGGCGGTGGCCGACCGCGCCGACGCCCTGCGTACGCTCCACCAGCGCAAGCGCGACGTGCTGCGGCTAATCGGCGAGCAGGGCAAGCTAACGGCGGAGTTGGCGTCGGCGATCACGGCGGCGGCCACGCTCCAGGCGGTCGAGGACCTCTACTTGCCCTATCGCCCGAAACGCAAGACCCGCGCCAGCGTCGCCCGCGAGCGCGGCCTCCAGCCGCTCGCCGACCTCATCCTCCAGCAGGCGCGCGTCCCTGGCTCGCCGGAGCAAGCCCTGCGCGCGGCGGCTGAGTCATTCGTGGACGCGGCGAAGGGCGTCGAGACGTGGGAGGCGGCGTTGGCCGGGGCGCGCGACATCTGCGCCGAGACGGTCATGGAGGACGCTGGCGTGCGCGGCGACGTGCGCAACATCTACCTGCGCGAGAGCGCCGTCACCGCCCGGCTGACCGTGGACGCGGAGCGCGCGGCGGAGAAGGACCCGCGCGGCGTCTACCGCCTCTACTACGATTTCAGCGAGCCAATCGGGCGGATGGCCCCACACCGCACCCTCGCGCTGAACCGCGCCGAGCGGGAGGATGTGCTGCGCGTCGCAGTCGATGTACCCTTCGAGCGCGCCGCCCCGCTGATCCACCGCGCGTATCAGGGCGACCCGCGTTCGCCATTCGCGGGCGAGCTGGAGACGGCTATTGGCGATGGCTACCGCCGCCTGCTGGCCCCGGCGCTGGAGCGTGAGGCGCGGGCCGAGCTGACCCGCCAGGCCGAGGAGCACGCTATCAATGTCTTCGCCACCAACCTGCGCAATCTCTTGCTCCAGCCGCCACTGCGCGGCGTTCCCACGCTGGCCCTCGACCCCGGCTTCCGCACGGGCTGCAAGGTGGCCGTGCTGGACGAGAACGGCGGCTACGTCGAAAGCGCGACCATCTATCCCCACGAGCCGCAGCGGCGCTGGGAGGAGGCCAAGGCGACCCTGAAGGCGCTGATCGCGCGGCACAGCATCGGCGCCATCGCCATCGGCAACGGCAC
>DASVWQ010000029.1:0-2103 GCA_036393135.1 Ktedonobacterales bacterium | reverse complement strand
CCTCACTCAGCTTCTGAAAGCCCATGCCGACGACGACAAACGCGATATAGGCGCAAAACACCAGAATGGCGGACGAACGCAAGCGACTCATGACCCAACTCCGGTTCCAGACGCCCCAGCAGAGGGCGAGATATTCTCCTGCAATGCCCACCAGCAGATCGCCCAGCGCGGCGGCGAGGCAGACCAGCGCGCCCCACGCTCCCGCCCGCGCCCAGGCGTCGCGGTAGAGCTGGCGAAAGACCTGCGCGACCTCGGCGCCATGCGCCTCGCGGAATCCACGCGGGGCCAGCCGCAGCAGCAGCGAGTAGAGGCGAGTGGCGCGCTCGCCCGATGACGCGGCGCGGCGCGGGGCGGTGGATAGCTGCGACATCAGGCGCCTCCCAGGTTCAAGTCGAGGCCCGCCGCGCCACGCAGCGAGGCCCCCAGCGAGGTTCCCTCGGCCAGCCGCACCAGCCGCGCCAGCCGCGCCATCTCGGCCAGCGCCACGCGCCGCCCCTGCTCGGTCAGGCGGTAGTAGCGCCGTCGCTCGTCGTCCAGTTCAGGGTCGGGGCGCTCCTCGGCCTCGGCGATCAGCCCCGCCGCGAGCATCTGGCGAATCGAGCGATAGAGCGTCGTCGGGCCGAGCTTGAGCTTGCCCTCGGTGTAGCGCTCCACCTCGCGCAGGATGCTGTAGCCGTGGCGCTCGCCATCCGCCAGCGCCAGCATGATATGGAAGACCGCCGGAGTCAGCGGCGTCTCAGCCATCGTCTGGTCATCCGCGCCGTCGGACACGGTTCGCATGCGCGGCTCCTCTCTTCAATACGTGTCACATTGACTATAGCCACTATGGCAATAGTAACGCCGCCGCAAGCGGATGTCAAGGGGTGGGTTGTGGAGCGCGCCGGAGCAGCGCGCTATACTGTGCAAGCGCGCCGGAGCGCAAAAGGAGGAGATACCCGATGAAGTGGGTAACACGCGAGCACGCCAAGGTAGACCGCATCGCATGTCCATGGCTGATTCGTCGGTTTGTAGACCCGCAAGCAGAGTTCCTGTTCGTTCCCGCAAGTGAGGTGATGGCCGTGGCGGAGCGCGAGGGAGCCACGCCCTACGACGTGCCAGGCGTTGAGCTTGGCCACCACGGCCAGCGCTGCTCATTCGAGGCGATCCTGTCCCGCCATGCGCTGGAGGGCGATCCAGCGCTGGTTCTCCTGGGAAAGATCGTCAACGGCGCTGATACCGACAATACCCTCTGGAATCAGCCAGAAGGGCCAGGACTCGAAGCCATCGCGGACGGCTTCCGGCGTCTGGGCTTCCGCGATGACCACGAGACACTCGAACGCGAGTCGATTGTCTACGATGCGCTCTATGCGTATTGCCAGGAGATGGTACGCCAGGGCAAGCCTGATGGAGCTTTTAAGGCGTAACACACGCGCTCAACGCGACTATCATCCCGGTAACCGCCATCTCCCTGGCAGTAGTAGTAGTAGATGTGGAGCGCATGAAACCATCTGAAGCCGATACGCCGGACGGAGCGGGGCGCGCTGACGGCTGGCGGATCGTCGCGTCGCGTGGGCTGCGGCAGTTCGCATACGGGCTGATGGGCGTGACGCTGGCGCTGGCGTTGCTGGCGGACGGCTACACAGCGGTGGCCATTGGCGCGCTGATCACGATCGGGCTGGCGGGCGACTTCTGCGCGACGTATCTGGTCGCCATCTACGCCGACCGCTGGGGACGCCGACGGACGCAGACCGTGCTCGCCCTGCTGATGGCGCTGACGGGCGCAGCCTGCGCGCTGACCCGCTTCTATCCGGCCCTCGCGCTGGCGGCGTTCTTCGGTGTGCTCGGCTCGACCGCCTCGGAGACCGCCTCGTTCCTGCCGATCGATCAGGCGATGCTGCCGCACACCGCCGCGCCCAATCGTCACACTGACCTCTTCGCGCGCTACAACCTCGTCGCCTCGCTGGCGGGGGCGCTGGGCGCGCTGGCCGCCGCGCTGCCAGATGTGCTGGCGCGGGCGGGCGTGACGCATCCGCTGGGTTATAGCCTGATGTTCTGGCTCTACGCCGCCTGCGCGCTGGGGGTCGCGGGACTGGTCGCGGGCCTCTCGCCCGCCGTCGAGGCGCC
>DASVWQ010000028.1:0-8487 GCA_036393135.1 Ktedonobacterales bacterium | reverse complement strand
GAACTGTCTGAACCATTTATGGAAGCAATGATGCGCGATACCCTTGGCGAGGGCGCGGCGGCGATGTTTTATCTCGCCCGGCTGGATGGCGAGCCAGTCGCGGGCGCGGCGCTCTCGCTGGGCGGCGGCGTAGCGGGTGTCTTCTCCGTCGCCACCATCCCCTCAGCGCGGCGACGTGGCCTCGGCGCCGCCGTCACGCTGGCGCCGCTGCTCGACGCGCGGGCGCGCGGCTATACCGTCGGCGTCCTCCAGGCCAGCGAGATGGGCTACCCGGTCTACGCCAGGCTCGGCTTCACCGAGCAGTTCCGCTACCGCGTCTACCGCTGGCGCCCCTGACAGGACCTCGCGAGAACGCGCCACGCCCCCAACCCTGTCGCATTGGCGGTGGCTGGGGGCGCTGTGTGTGTCGCGGAGCGCAGTGGTGGGCTAGTTGCGGGCCGCCGCCGCGCCAACCGCCGCGCGCAGGGCCTCCACCTTATCGAGGCGCTCCCACGGGAGGTCGATATCGGTGCGACCAAAGTGGCCGAACGCCGCCGTCGGCTGGTAGATCGGGCGGCGCAGGTCCAGCGTCTGGATGATGCCTGCCGGGCGCAGGTCGAAGTGCTGGTGGATCAGCGCGATGATCTCGTCGTCGGAAATCTTGCCTGTGCCAAAGGTCTCGACGAAGAGCGAGAGCGGGCGCGCCACGCCAATCGCGTAGGCGATCTGCACCTCGAAGCGGTCAGCCAGGCCCGCCGCGACGATATTCTTCGCTACGTAGCGCGCCGCGTAGGCCGCCGAGCGGTCCACCTTGGTCGGGTCTTTGCCGCTGAAGGCGCCGCCGCCGTGGCGGGCCATGCCGCCGTAGGTGTCCACGATGATCTTGCGCCCGGTCAGGCCGGCGTCACCCATCGGGCCGCCGATCACGAAGCGTCCGGTCGGGTTGACGAAGAACTTGGTCTGCGCGTCGAGCAACTCGGCGGGGATGACCGGGCGAATGATGTGCTCGATCACGTCAGCCTCGATCTGGTCGTGGGTGACATCCTCGGCGTGCTGGGTAGAGATGACGACGGTATCCACGCGCTTCGGCTGGCCATGCTCGTACTGGATCGTCACCTGGCTCTTGCCGTCGGGACGCAGGTACTCCATTGGGCCGTGGCTCGCCCAGTCAGCGCGGCGCGTCTCGGAGAGGCGACGGGTCAGCTTGTGGGCATAGCTAATGGTCGCGGGCATCAGTTCGGGCGTCTCGTTGCAGGCGAACCCGATCATCATGCCCTGGTCGCCTGCGCCGATGGCGTCCAGCTCGGCGTCGGAGAGCGTTCCGGTGGCGGCGCGCTCACGATATTCGACCGAGGAGCTGACGCCCATGTCGATATCAGGGCTTTGCTTGCCAATCGAGGTGGCGACACCGCAGGTGCGATAGTCGAAGCCGTAGCGCGCGTCCACATAGCCCACCTGCTCGATGGTCGAGCGGACGATGGCGGGGATGTCGGCCCAGGCGGTCGTCGTGATCTCGCCCGCCACCAGGACCAGGCCGGTGGTGGTGGCCGTCTCGCAGGCCACGCGCGCCAGAGGATCATCTGTCAGCAGGGCGTCGAGCACGCCATCGCTGATCTGATCGCACAACTTGTCGGGATGCCCCTCGGTCACGCTCTCGCTCGTGAAGAACGTGCGGGGCGAACTCATGAAACTGGTGTCCGCCATGCTCTCTTGTCTCGCCTCTCTGCGCTAGCCTCCGCTAGCTGAACCCGTTGCGCCGGGCCACGGCGCCCAATCGCGTCGGCCCACGCTCGACCTATGCCCGCTAGCCTGCGCCCCGGCCCGCCGCACGGATGATGCGCGGCGGGCGGAGACGCGGCCAGCAAGTATACTAGGTACCCGACTCCCAAGCGGCCAGGTACGCTTCCTGTTCTTCGGTCAGTGTGTCGATCTTGACGCCCATCGCGTCGAGCTTGAGCGCTGCGATGCGGCGGTCAATAGCGGCGGGGATGGTGTAGACCTCCGGCTTTAGCTCGCTGGCATGCTGGAGCATGTACTCCGCCCCCAACGCCTGGTTGGCGAAACTCATGTCCATCACGCTCGCCGGATGGCCCTCAGCGGCCGAGAGGTTGACCAGCCGCCCCTCGGCCAGCAGGTAGACCGTCCGCCCGTCGCCAAAGCTGTACTCCTCGACGAAATCCTTGACCGCGCGGTGGCCGCCGGTCGCCAGCGCCTCCAGCGCCGGGATGTTGATCTCGTCGTTGAAGTGGCCAGAGTTGGCGATGATCGCGCCATCTTTGAGCGCCGCCAGGTGGGGGTGGTCGAGGACATTGATGTCGCCGGTCACGGTGATGATTATGTCGGCGATGGCCGCCGCCTCCACCATCGGCAGCACACGGAAGCCGTCCATCAGCGCCTCGATGGCCTTGACCGGATCCACCTCGGTCACGATGACGTTGGCGCCCAGGCCCTTGGCGCGCGAGGCGACGCCCTTGCCGCACCAGCCGTAGCCCGCCACCACCAGCGCGCGCCCGGCCAGCAGGCGGTTGGTGGCGCGGATCACCGCGTCGAGGGTGCTCTGGCCGGTGCCATAGCGGTTATCGAAGAGGTGCTTGGTGTCGGAGTCGTTGACCGCTAGCACCGGGAACTTCAGCACGCCGTTGGCCTGCATGCTGCGCAGGCGGATGACGCCCGTGGTGGTCTCCTCGGTGCCAGCGATGACGGCGGGCAGCAGGTCGGCGCGCTCTTTGTGCAGCGTCGTCACCAGGTCGCAGCCGTCGTCCATCGTCATCTGTGGCGCGTGGTCCAGCGCCGCGCGGATGTGCTTGAAATAGGTCGCCTCGTCCTCACCTTTGATGGCGTAGGTCGAGATGCCATAGTCGGCCATCAGTGAGGCGGCCACATCGTCCTGGGTCGAGAGCGGATTGCTGGCGCACAGCACGAGGTCGGCGCCGCCCGCCTTCAGGGTGATGGCGAGGTTGGCCGTTTCCGTCGTCACATGCAGGCAGGCCGAGATGCGCAGGCCCTTGAGCGGCTGCTCGCGCGCGAACCGCTCGCGGATCAGCTCCAGAACGGGCATGTCTTTGGCCGCCCAGGTGATGCGGGCTTTGCCGCGTGGGGCCAGGGCGAGGTCTTTGACATCCCCCGCCAGTCCTGTCGAAGTAGTCGTCATAGCGTTCTATCGCTCCTCCCGACGAAGCGCCGGGGAAGAACGGAGCGTGCGCCGCGCTGGCGCATCGCTCCCGAATCGTCTCGCATCAGTCGGGACGCTCGCCCATCGCGCGCCCCACCGCCGGTGAGCGGGGCGCCGGGCCGTCCCGGTCGGGTGTATCGGTTCTATCGCAACAGATCGCGCGTGGCCGTATACCGTCCCCCGGAGCGCCGGGTACGCGCTCGGCAGGGATAGCCGGGCGCCTCGCTCAACAGGGATAGCCGGGTGCCTCGCTCTACGCTCCTCCCGGCGCGCCGCCTGAGCGAGGGTCACGGCCTCGACGTCCACGGCTGGCAGCCGCACGTCCGGCCAGAGATGACTCGCAATCGTCGTTGGATCGGCAGGCGGTTTCAACCGCCAGCCAACCTACCATCCCATAGTATGAGCGCAACGAACGCCGCCAGGTTTCATCACCTGGCGACCTGCTCCTCGCGCTCGCCATCGCGCCAGCTTCCCTCGAAGTGGGTGAAGCGGACGAACTCATCGTAGCGGCTGGCGATCTCGGCGGGCGAGAGCGCGAGCAGTCGCCGCACACCGAAATCTTCGCAGGCGAACGATCCCATGATGTTGCCATGCACCAGCGCCCGGCGATAGTCGCCGGTGGTTAGCGTATGGCCCGACGCGAGGCGCTGCGCCAGGTAGCCCAGGAAGCCGCCCGCGAACGAGTCACCCGCGCCGGTCGGGTCGCGCACCTCATCCAGCGGATAGGCGGGCGCAGCGAAGAAGCCACCGTTGGCGTCGAAGAGCAGCGCGCCATACGACCCCTGCTTCACCACCAGCCGCTGCGGCCCCAGCGCCAGGATGCGCCGCACGGCCTCGCGCAGGCTGGGGACGCCGGTATACTGGCGGGCCTCCTCCTCGGCAATGATGATGACATCGACCCCACGCATCACTTCGGTCAGCGCATCGCGGGCGGTCTCGATCCACAGGTTCATCGTGTCCAGCGCGCGGAGCTTCGCGCCTTTACCCGCCTGGCCCAGCACGTCGAGCTGAAGCGTCGGTTGAATGTTGGCGAGAAAGACCACATCGGCGGCGTAGCTGGCGGGAATGCTGGGCGCGAAGTCGGCGAAGACGCCGAGGCGGGTGAAGAGCGTGTCACGCGCGTTCATGTCGATGTGGTAGCGGCCGCCCCAGTGGAAGGTCTCGCCGGCGACGGTTTGCAGGCCATCGAGTTGGACGCCGTGCGCGCTGAGCTGCTGACGGTACTCCGCCGGGAAGTCATCGCCAACGACCGCGACGACGTTGACCGGGGCATAGGGCGCGCCGGCCAGCGCGAAATACGAGACCGCGCCGCCCAGCGCGTCTGTCACCGAGCCAAAGGGGGTCTCAATGCTATCGAGGCCGACCGAGCCTACCACTGTAATCGCCACGTCCGCTCCCTGTATGGTCTGAATGGCGCCATCGCCGCTGGAAAATGGTCGCAAAAAAGGCTTCTCTCCGGTTCGAGAGAAGCCACATCGCCGTTAGCCGTCCGGAAGCCGCCGCACATCGGATGCGAGCCAGCCTGAACCGGTAGCTGGATGCGCTCATCTCTCAGAGAGGCGAGCCTCTCTGCCGGAATTGGCACCGGTCCGCGCCGCGACTGTGCGCCGCGCGGTGGTTGCTGGGTGTCGCAGGGCCGTTCCCTCCACCCGTCTGGATGAGCCAGGGCGATTGGTGCGCCGCCCAGACGCGCTATGCGATTGTCGCCAGCATCATAGCACAGGGCCGCGCCGCCACACAACCAGCGGAACTTCCAGCGCGCCGCCCGGAGCGCCGCCCGGCAGGACAAACGCGCCGTGTGGATTGATCTGATGGGTGGGCGGATCCTCTATCGCATCTATTGGCATGCCGAGCGCCTGCGCCAGGAGCGCTACGTATTGCTGGTCGCACAGCCGCGTGCTCATGCCGCCAATATTCACAGTTTCGCAGCCGTCCAGATTCAGCGTATCGGTGAGCGCTGGCCATCCGTTCCACGAGAACGCCAGCCGATACACAACCATTGGGCCAAGTGGGCAATTCATATGCTCTGGCATGATGGGAAGCGCAAAGGCCGCGCTATAGAGCGCCTGCGCCTCGCGCGCGTCCATGATGGTCTTGTGAAGGGGCGTGACAACCACGTATGGCTGGTCTGGGGCGCGCGTCACCTGAACAGAGTTCACTACCTGCCAGCGGAAGGCTAACTGGCGCGGGTCGCGGCCAGAAAAGAAAGGAACACCCAGCTCGCGCTGGCCGCGACGAGCAGGATGAGGATCAGCGCCAGCCGCGCGTCCGCCATCAGCGCGTGCCGCCAGTCTCTGTCCCCTCGTGTCGGCTTGCGCATCGCCGCCTCCTGGCGCTCCGGAGCCCACCCGCTGGCGATAGTATATCTGGCGGCGCGCCCGCCTGCTAGTCCATCTGGCGCGTGCGGCGTCGAAGGCGCGCGAGGGCTGCGTGTGTCCCCGCTGCGCGCGCCTTCGCCGGGCGCTTCCCTGGCGAGGCCTGGCGAGAGGCGCATAGGAAAGCTGGTCCATGCGCGTTGCCCAACGACAAATGGGTATGGTAGCATGGCGACGCCACCACGGGATGTCGGTGGCCTTGTGTTCCGATGTTGCGCGTTACCGCCGTTCCATGCGTCCGTTCCACTTGACAGACGCTCTGATGACACATGCCGATGAATGATGATCGCGCACAGAGCCAGGCTGCAAGCAGGACCAAAAGGACCCGGACCGGTGAGCGGAGGGGCCGGAATATGGACCTGACCGTCGTGCCTGCCGCCGTGGAGTACGCCCCAGCCAGCGAGACGGACGAGCTCCTCTCGGATACGGCGAAGGCGCGGGCGCGAGCGCCCAAAGCGGACGCATTGCAGCAGGCGTGGCCATTCGAGCGGATCTACGATGAGTTCAAGACGCCGATCTTCAATTACATCTATCATCTGGTCGGCAGTCGTGAGCAGGCGGATGACCTGACCCAGGATACGTTCCTGAAGGCGTTCCGGGCGTTGCCCCGGATGGACGCCAACCTGAAGCTCTCCGCATGGCTTTACCGCATCGCGACCAACACGTCGTATGACGCGCTCCGTCGGCGCAAGCTGATCGCCTGGATGCCCTGGCAAGACCTGGACCACGAGCCAGCCGATGTCGAGAGCGCCGATCCGCAGGAGACCATCGGAACGTCGGAACTGGTGCACGCGGCGCTGCGCCGCATGCCGCGCCACTATCGCGCGGCCCTCCTGCTCTACACGCAGGAAGGCTTCTCATACGCCGAGATCGCCTCGACACTCAACATCGCGGAGAGCGGCGTAAAAATGTACCTCTCCAGAGCGCGGCATTCGTTCCGCGAGCATTACAACACTCTGGAGCAGGCAGGAGGCGGCGGAAAATGACCTGCGAGTGGGCCGAGGAACATCTGAGCGCCTATCTCGATGACGCCCTCGACCCGCAGCTTCGGATGGAAGTCGGCGCGCACATCGAGCAGTGCGCGCATTGTCAGGCGCTCGCCGCGGAGTACCGCCGTAACGATGAGTTGGTGGCCAAGCTGACGCCACTCTCGCCCTCCGACCAGCTTCGACAGCGTATCTTTGAGTCGCCCGAGTTCGCCGCGCTCACCCGCGAGCTGGAACGCGAGGGCGCCGACCCATCCCCCGGAAACCGCCCATCGCGGCGCGTGCCATTCTATCTCCGCACGCTGGTTCCCGCAGCGGCCCTGCTGGTCGTCTCGCTGGGCGCGGCCCTGCTCTTCCGGCAGGGTCTTTTGCCGCATGGCGGGCAGTCCAGCGGCGCGAACACCAGCCATACCATCGGCGGGCCGAGCGGGTTCAATCTGCCGCTCTCGGCTGGCCCGCGCCTCGTCTACCTCGCTGATGGCGCGCTGTGGAGCGTCGCGGAGTACGCGCCCGGCGCCGCCGCCAATACGCCTGGCGCGCCGCAGCGTCTGACCTCCACGACCGCGCATGTCCTGGCGTGGAGTGTTTCGCCGACGGGCGCCAATGGCGGCGGCGGGCGCATTGCCTGGGTGGATGGCGCGACGGGCGCGCTGCACATCGTCCACAGCGACGGGCAGGCTGACAGCATCGTCGGCTATCTCGCGCCCAGCCATCCGGTGAGCGCCTCCTTCTGGCAGAGCGCGATGGGCCAGGCGGCGCTGGACGGGCTGGCGTGGTCGCCGGATGGCTCGCGCATCGCGTGGGTCAGTGTCGCGGCCAGTGGCGCCGCCCAGGTCCACAGCTATCAGCTGGATGGCGCCGGGATGAGCGCGACGGTTGCCACCGCCCAGAGCGCGCCGATTACCGCGCTGGTCTGGAGCGCCGATGGCCATGCGCTGGCCTTCGCCACGAGCGGCGGCGCGGTGGTGGTCTGGAGTGGCGCGAGCCAGCCAGCGATCACCCTCTCCGCCGACGCGCACGGCGCCCAGACGACGGCCACTCAGCTCGCCTGGGGCGGTTCGACGCTGACCTGGGCCACCGCGACACCGGGCGGCGCCATCACTGGCGTCTACGCGCTGCCCGCCGGAGCCAGCACGGCGATCCGGCTGACGGCGGCGGGCGCGCGGTATAGCGCGGCGGCGTTCACTCCGGCGCGTGGCGGGGTGTGGCTACTGGCGGGCGCCGGGACGCTGAGCGAGGCGCGGCTGGCGGGTAGCGGCGGCGTTGCGCAGGTCGCCACCCTCCCGGCGAGTGCCAGCGCGCTGAGCTGGGCGCCCAATGGCGCGCGGGCGGCCCTGTTGCTGGGGAATCAACTCGCGCTATGGAGTGACGCGGGTGGCCTGGCGCCGCTGGCAGGCGGCGTGTCCGCAACCCCGGCGCCCGTCTGGTCGGCGGATAGCGCAGCGCTGGCAGTAGTCCAGGGGCAGAATGTCAGCGTCTATCAGGTGTCGGGCGGCGGCGCTACACAGGTCGCGCAACTCAGCGGCGACGCGACCCCGCTCGCGCTGGCCTGGGCCACCGATGGCCGCGCCATCGCCGTCGCTGAGACGCAGGGGACGCTGCTCGTGACCACCGATGGCGCGCGGCAGACGCTGCTCACGTCCCACCCTGCGGTGGACGGCGCGCTGAGCTGGTCGCTCGCCGGATAGCTCCCGCGCCAGTCGCAATTGCGCCCGCTCGCCCTAACGAACGCGGCTTGCCTCCGTTTAACTGGATGAGTTTGTTGAGTCGTGGACTCCTCCACCCAATCGAGGATGCACTCCCTGCGGTCCAGGCGTCACGCGTGTTCTCCCCATGGCGCGCGTGGCCTCAACTGACTTTACGCTTGCCGGGGCGCGCCACGAGCGCGTTAGCGGCGAGGAAAGGACGAGCTGGCAACTCGTCCTTTTTCTTTGCTCCGTGGCAGCCCCCGCGCCGGGCGCATGGTATGATGGCG
>DASVWQ010000027.1:0-7471 GCA_036393135.1 Ktedonobacterales bacterium | reverse complement strand
AGCGTGACACTCAGCAGGCCATGCGCATCTCTGCGCGAGCGGGGAAGCGCATGGCCTGCGCGCATGCGCGTGCTATACTCGACATTGGCCCGCCCGTCGGCTCGCGCGTCTGTATGGGTACGGAATCGGTCGCGGGCGAGCGGGTTGAGGATAAGCGAGACAGATCATGGCAAATGCGCGGCGGAGCGTGGCGTCTGCGGCGGTCAGCGAGCCGGGCTACGAGTCGCGGCCATCCATTGACCAGCGAATAGGGCAGGCTGCGGGCCGCGCGCTAAAGTGGCGGGCGCAGATGGCGCTGCGCTGGGGGCTGGGCAGGCTCGGCGCCGCCCTGCGCGACTGGCGCGACCCGCTGGCGCCGCTGCGCGCGGGCGACCCGGCCATTCGTCGCATCCTCGTCGTGCGGGTCGATCTGCTGGGCGATGTCGTCCTCTCTACGCCCGCTGTGCGCGCCCTGCGCCGCGCCTACCCACGCGCCGAGATCGACATGCTCGTCCAGGCCCCCAATGATGGCATTCTCAGCGGCGATCCTGACCTGCGGCGCTTGCTGGTCTGGAACCCGCACGCCTGGCGCAGACCCGGCGCCTGGCTGAAGCCGCGTGTCTGGCGTGAGGCGCTAACCATGCTGGCCCGCCTGCGTGTCCCGCGCTACGACCTTGCTATCAGCGTCTCCGGCGACATCGGCAGCATCGTCACGCGGCTGAGTGGCGCGCGGCGGCGGATCGGCTATGCGGGCGAGGCCTACCCCAACTTCATGACCGATCCCGTTCCCGGCGCACGCTACCGCACACGCCAGCACGAGACGCGCTATGTCCTGGCGCTGGCGGCTGCGGCGGGCGGGCTGGTCGAGGCTGGCGATGAGACGCCGCGCCTGAGCGTCGCCCCAGACGCGCGGCTGCGGATGCGCGAGCGGCTGGCCGAGGCGCGCGAGCGGCTGGGCGCGACCGGCCCAACCATCGCGCTGCACGCGGGCGCCCGCAACGGCCAGGCCAAGCGCTGGCCCGCGCGCCACTGGGCGGCGCTGGCGCGGCGGCTGGGCGACGACCTCGGCGCCTGCGTCATCCTGACCGGCGCGCCAGGCGAGGCGCCGCTGGCGGGCGATGTGGAGCGGCTGGCCGGGCGCCCGCTGCTGAACCTCTGCGGCCAGACCTCGCTGCCAGAGCTAAAAGGGCTGCTGGCGGAGTGCGATCTGGTCATCTCCGGCGACAGCGGGCCGATGCACATCGCCTGCGCGCTGGGCAGGCCGGTCATCGCGCTGCACGGCCCGACCGATCCGGCGATCAGCGGGCCAACCACGCCCGACGCCATTGTCATGCGCCTCGACCTGTGGTGCTCGCCCTGCTACGACGCCAGCGCCACGGCGGAATGCCGCTTTGGCAATCCCGCCTGCATGAAGAGCCTGACCCCCGCCGCCGTCTATGTCGTGGCGTGCGAGCGGCTGGTGAGCCTCGGCCTGATTCCAGCGACGGCGGCGCGACCCGGCGCGCGGGAGCTACCCATCCATGACGCCAGCCACTAGCTCCGCCCACGAAGCCGCGCCCCACGCGCTCGGCTCACGCCCGCGCATCCTCGTCGTCAAGCTGGCCGGGCTGGGCGATCTGCTGCTGGCCACGCCGATGCTGCGGGCGCTACGGCGGCGCTATCCCGACGCGCGCCTCGACCTGCTGACGACCCAGGAGGCCGCCACCCTGCTCGATGACAGCCCGCTCCTTGACCACCTCTACATTCTGGACAAATACGCCTTCGACAAGCCCGCGGCGCTGGCGCGGCGCCCGGCGGCGTTGGCTGGACTGGCGCCGCTCGCGCTGGGGCTGCGCGCGACCCGCTATGATGCCGCCATCGTCGGACATCACCTGACCCTGCCAGCGGGGCGGTTAAAGTACCGTGCGCTGCTGGCGGCGATCCGGCCCGCGCTGAGTGTCGGGCTGGACAACGGCTACGGACGCTTCTTCACGCTGCGGGTGCGCGATGAGGGTTTCGGCGCGCTGCACGAGGCGGAATACGCGCTGGCGCTGGCGGCGGCGCTCGACGCGCCCGCACCGGCGGAGGATCGTGGCCTGCGGGTGACTGACCTCGGCTGGCCCGTCCCCTCGCCCGCGCCGCTGTGTCCCGGCGAGGCCCCGCGCATCGCCATCCATGCGGGCGGCGGCGGCTATAGCGTGGCGCGGCGCTGGCCCGCCGAGCGCTATGTGGAACTGGCGAGCGCGCTGCGGGCGGACTATGGCGCGACGTTCACGCTGCTGGGCGGGCCGGAGGAGCGGGCGCTACGCGAGGGCATCCTGGACGCGCTGGGGCGCCCGGTGTGGGCTGCCGCGCTCAGCGACGAGGTGACGCCGCGCCGTCTGATCGAGACACTGGGCGCGAGCAACCTCTTCATCGGCAACGACTCGCTGCCAATGCACCTGGCCGCCGCCGTCGGCATCCCACTCATCGCCATCTTCGGGCCGTCGAACGCGCGGGCCTGGGGGCCATACGCGCCGCATGCCCCGGAGCGCGCCATCGTCATCCGGCGCGACGACCTGCCGTGCAGCCCGTGCATCTATCGCGGACACTCGCTGGGGACACCGGAGGGCTGCCCGCCGCGTCCGTGCCTCACCGCGCTGCCGATCGATCCAGCGCTGGTGGCGGCGCGGCGTCTGCTGCGCCACTCGACGGCGCGGCGCCCCGCTTCACCGGCCTCGTGAAGTTGCCCAGTTCCACCTCAGGGACCTCGCGCCGCAGCGTCTCGATCATCGCCCGCATGCCTATCGGCTGGCCGTGCGGGCGCGGGATGCGCGGCAGCAAGACTTCCGGGTCGATGTTCAGGTTGCGGAGCTGGACGAGGCGCGTCCCGGTCTCGCGCAGGAAGGCCACCAGCGCCTCCACCTCATCCTCGGCGTCGATGATGTCGGGGAAGCAGAGCAGGTTGATGCTGCTGTAGACGCCCGCGTCGCGCGCCCGCCGCAGCGACTCCTTGACATGCTCGAAGGTGTAGCCCAGCGGACGATAGTAGGCGTCGTAGGTCTCCTTGCGGGCGGAAATCGTGCTGACGCGCAGGCAGTCCAGCCCGGCGTCGTAGAGGCGCTGGAGCGCGTGCGGATTGGAGCCATTGGTATTGATGTTGAGGACGCCGCTGCTGGTGCGCTCGCGGATGCCGCGCACGGCCCGCTCGATCAGCCGCGCCTGCATCAGCGGCTCGCCCTCGCAGCCCTGGCCGAAGCTGTAGATGGCGTCATCGCCGCGCTCCAGGTGCGCCACGCCGACCGCGACGACCTCCTCCACGCTGGGGATGAAGAGCAGGCGGTCCTGCGGCGAGACGAGGTTGTCCTCATCCTGCTTCGAGATGCAGCCGACGCAGCGAGCGTTGCAGCCCGGCGAGACAGCCACCGCGCCCTCCCAGCGGCCAAAAAAGAGGTTGCTGGCGGTCGGGCAGCGGTAGTCGAGCGCGCAGTGGGCATGCTGCGCCAGCACGCGGTTCTCCGGCTCGGCGGCCAGCCGCTCGCGCACCAGCCGCTCCAGTCGGCGCAGAGAATAGTTGTGGTCGATCCAGCGTTCGGGGTCGTCGGTCTGGACAGCGGCGACGTAGAGGCGCCCGCGCCAGCCCGCGATGGCGGTATAGCCGAAGAAGGGCAGCGGCTCGGTCCCCGGCGTCTTCTCATACGCCGGCAGACGGGTCCGCATGTAGCCAATCGGCAGCAGCGCGGCCAGCGCCCAGCCATGCCGCTCCTCCACCACCTGCCGCTCGCCCGCCGTGTCCAGCCCGACCGCGAGGCGCTGCGGCATCATCGAGAGCGAGGCGCCGTCGGGCAGCGGAATCAGGTCGGCGGGCGCGAGCGGACGCCCGGCGTAGTCGAGGGCGCGCAGGCCGCGCCGTTCGCCGACCTCGCCAGCGGGCGTGCTATAGACGACGTAGGGAGGAGTGGTATCCGCGTCGTGGTGACGCCCGCGCTGTGTCATGGTTAGTAGGGTAGCTCCATTTGTGGCAGCAGGGTAATCATCAGGGCGTCGGCTGGCTCCGGCTGCGCGGCGCCCACGCTGGCCTCCGCCGTGGCCACGCTCACCCGCGCCTGCTCCTCATCGGTCTCGTAGAGGAAACTCACGACGAGCGCCGCTCCCGCCTGGGTCTGCTTCATCGTGTGGATGAGCGGGTGGATCTCGGCCAGCCAGGCGTTGACCTCAGACTCCAGCGCGCTGACGCCGCCAGGAGTCGTTTCGCCAGAAAACGCCTTGTAATGGAACATGGGCGCGCCTCCTTGGGGTAGCGCGCGCGGCGCCACGCCAGGCGAGTGTGTCCGCGAAAAGCCATCCCATTGTAGCACAGCGCGGTGATGGAGGCGGGCGCGTGGCGCTCCCTACGCGCGGGCAACGGCGCGACGGGCCAGCAGCCACTCGCCCAGCGCCACGGCCAGCCGCCACAGGCCAAGGATTACCGCGTTGGCCAGCAGGATGACAATGGCGAAAGTGATGGGCATCTGGTGGTCGGGCGCGAGCAGCACGCGCAGGACCAGCGCCACCGGATACGCGCAGACCCACGCCAGCCATGTCCGCGTCAGCATCCGGCGGATGGTGTCGGTGGCGGCGCGGCGGTAGACGCCAAGCCAGGGCGAGACGATGAACCACGCCAGCGCGAAGGGCAGCGCGGTGAGCGCGACCTGACCCAGCGCGCCCAGCCCGGTCGCCTCGCCATGCGTATCGCGTCCCAGCCCGGCGAAGAGCAGGAAGCAGAGCGCGTCGCCGACGATGAGCAAGGGCAGGCGCCAGGCGGGCGCGCTGGAAACCTGGGGGGACGCAGCGGTATTGGCCATAGAGGATGACATCTCTCTCCAGTGGGATGATGGCGCAACGGCGTCAGGGGGCGATGTGGGCGACGAAGACGATCAGCGCGAGGTGGCCGAGCATGAAGAGCAGGAATCCCCAAAAGAGCAGCCGCTCCCAGCGTATGTCGCTGTTCTGGGCCGCGCGTGAGCGCCGCGCCTCTGGCGTGCGTTCGGTCGCCACCAGCGCCACGGCCACCCGCAGGCGTTGCTCGCCGCGCACCGGTGAGACGCGCAACTGCTCATGCACCGCCGCGTCGCAGGCGTCGCAGAGCGCCCACGACTGGCGTGGCTCCGGCGCATTGCCGGTCTCCTCCAGGAAGTGGATGGAGTCACCGAGACGCCGCCGACAGATGCCGCAGCGCGTGGGCGCCCGCTCATGGCTGGTGGCGGCAGACACGCGGGTCAGGAGTGCGAGTCGCTGTTTCACTTGCGCCATCCCTCCCTCCTGACGGCCCGCGCGGTCACGAAAGGCAAGCCGTCTGTGTGAGCCTTCGCATAAGGATAGTGTAACACTTGAGCGAACGCGGGCGCCGCGCCCGTCCATGCGTAACCTCTGCATGAAGCGCTGTTGGCGCGTAGTGTCATGACGCCTTGTGGTTGGCGTCAATCGGACTACGCATTGTCAGTCAGCAGTCTGACAGACGGTCGCCTGGGCGTGGGAACCGCTGAGTTTGCGTTATGACAATGGATTGTGTGACTGAGCCATCCGGTCGAGCGTAGAAGACCTGTGGTTGGCAGACGCGCGCCTCGCGGCTGCGACCTCATGCGCTTCTCTCCGTGCAGCCTCTCCGCTGCGAACCTTGCGCCCGGTCATGGCGCCGGGCCATCTCCCTCCACCAGGTAGAAGGAAGAAGCTCCCCTCATGCGTGATTCGAAACGCGCGTTGCTGCTGGCGGCCACAGGACTGAGCATGCTTGCGCTGCTCGTGGGTGGACTCTATGCCAGCGCTGGCCCTGCCGCGGCAGCCCCCGCCGCCGACTCCAGCCCCATCACGTACACCACCAGCCCACTCGTCAAGCAGCTCAACAAATCGCTGATGACATCAGGCAATCAGCTCCCCACGACTGACCAGTGCATCGCGCTGGTTGGCCTGGCGTGCTACACGCCACAGCAGATTCGCACCGCCTACAACATCCCCAGCGACGCGACTGGCGCTGGCCAGACGATTGTCATTGTCGATGCCTATGGCAGCCCGACCATCTGGTCTGATTTGCAGATCTTCGACCAGGAGTTTGGCCTGCCCGATCCCACGCTCAACATCTTCTATCCCACCGGCAAGCCCGCGACCACGACCGCGCACAAGGGCCTGCCGCCCAACTGGTCATTCGAGACCAGCCTGGATGTCGAGTGGTCGCACGCCATTGCTCCGGCGGCGACGATTGACCTGGTGGTTGCGTCCAGCCCGGCGGGCAACGTCCTCAACGTGGCGGAGAACTTCGCGGTGTCCCATCATCTGGGCAGCGTGATGTCGCTCAGCTTTGGCGCCCCCGAAAACGCGATCCGGGGCGGCGGCAACAACCTCCAGTTGACTCAGGCCCACGCAATCTATGAGACTGCTCAGGCCAGCAACATCACCGTCTTCTCGTCCGCGGGCGACAATGGCGCGACCGATGGCACAGCCTCGATCAGCGCTGAATATCCGTCGTCTGATCCGCTCGTGACCGCGGTGGGCGGCACGAACCTCTTCATCAACTCCGCCGATGATTCCTACAGCAACGAGACGGTGTGGAACGACTCGGATCCCGCGCTCTGCCCGTTTGGCTGCTCACAGGGCGAGTTCGGCGCCACCGGCGGCGCGCCGAGCGCGATCTTCAGCGCGCCGAGCTACCAGTCGGCGCTCTCGGGCGACACCGCGCGCACGACCTCCGATGTCTCCTACAACGCCAGCGTCTACACGGCGGTGTGGGTGTACATTGGCTTCTTTGCCAATCCAGCCGACAATGGTTTCTACTTCGTCGGTGGCACTAGCTCCGGCTCGCCGCAGTGGGCGGCGATCACCGCTGACGCCAACGCGATGGCCGGCCACTCGCTCGGCTTCCTGAACCCGACACTCTATGCCATT
Source organism: Ktedonobacterales bacterium (assembly GCA_036393135.1). GTDB lineage: Bacteria > Chloroflexota > Ktedonobacteria > Ktedonobacterales > JADMIN01 > JAKAIY01. The sequence continues at coordinate 616 of DASVWQ010000027.1, read as the reverse complement.
GGCGCCAACCCGACCGAGTACGCCAACGACTTCCACGACGTGACCGTCGGTCAGAACGGCTTCAACTCCGCTGGCTTCAGCGCGGGTACGGGCTACGACATCCCGACCGGGCTTGGCACGCCAAATGTGGCCAACCTGCTCAACGACCTGACGCACTGACCGTGATGGGCTTTAGCCCGCCGCAAGCCAGTGATCTGTCACACGATTGCACGGAGGAGCGTCCTTTGGGGCGCTCCTCCGCTTTGTCTGGGAGCCCTTGCTCCCATCACCTCTGCTGTAGCGGGCGGCGCGTTGCGGGCCGCGTCAGTGCTATTGGCGGCGCGAGTGGCTATGCTCATGCGTTATAGTGATGAAGCGTCGCGCGGAGGCGGCGCGCTAGTGTCGCAGGTGAGGGTCTGATGAACGCACGACGCGCGGGATCATGGATGGGCGCACAGTGGGCGCGGGGCGCCATCGTGGTGGTGGCGCTGCTGACGCTGGCGGGATGCAGTCTCGGCGGGGGCGGAAACGGCTCCGGCGGCTCCAATCCTCTGTCGAGCAACCAGAATCTGAACGCGCTCGCGTGGTGCGACCAGCCGCTCATCAGTTTCCAGGATGACAGCCAGCAGTCCCAGCA
>DASVWQ010000026.1:0-19135 GCA_036393135.1 Ktedonobacterales bacterium | reverse complement strand
AATCGTGGCGACGCTGGCGACCCTCACCCCCTGACCCCCTCTCCCAGAGGGAGAGGGGGAATCGGAACTCCTTTTATTCCCGCGCGCAGCCACAGTATACGCTGGAACGAGCGGGCTCTGTCTCCCCCTCGCCCTGAGCCGCCGGAACGAGCAGGCGCGCGCTGTCTCCCCCTCTCCCAGAGGGCGAGGGGGCCGGGTGGTGAGGGCGCGGGCGAATCTCCCCAGCCCGCGCCAGGCCGCGTCACACCTTGCCACGGATCGCGCGAGCGGCTTGCGCTGGCGGCGCGCCCGCTCCTACCATCGTCAGGATGGCGCATGGGCGCTGGCGGCTGGTGGGGAGGTGATGGGCGATGGACGAGGACGACGAGCGGGACGAGCGGACGGCGCTGGCGGATGAGCGGGCGCGGCGCGCGGTGACGCTCTACCTCCAGGGGCGGCGGGTCGTGGAGGTCGCGGCGGAGCTGGCGGTGAGCGAGACGACGGTGCGGCGCTGGACCCGCCGAGCGCTGGCCACGCTGGCGGGCGATGAGCTGGCGGCGCGAGCGAGCCAGCTCGCGGCGGCCATCGAGGGGCAGCGCGCGGTGGCCGCTGCCGCGTGGGAAGCCTACGAGCGTGAGCGCCAGCTCGATGAGGCACTGCTGCGGGGCGAGCTGGACCACATCCGCCGCCGCGCCATTCGTGGGGGCCGCGCGCGAGGAGCCACGGCGGGCGCGGACGATGATTGCCCGCCGCTGGCGCTGGAGGAGTATGAGCGCCCGAAGCGCACGGCGCAGGGCGCACGCTATCTCGCGGTGGCGCTGGCGGCGCAGCGCGAGGTGGCGCGGCTGCAGGGCCTCTACGCGCGGCTGGAGCAGGCCGACCGCGACGTGCGCATCACCATCAGCCGCCGCCCGGATGGCCCGGAGAATCGCGCGCCCGCTGGCGATACTGTTGCCGGGCGGCCAGCGGAGGAGACGCAGGGCGATGGGCGCGACGCATGATGATGGCGCCGACGACGACGCGACGGGGCCGCTGGCGCTGGACTGGTCGCTGAATCCGGCGCAGTGGGCCTTTCTGCATAGCCCGGCGCGGTTCAGCTTCTACGTCGGCGGCATCGGCGCGGGCAAGACCTTCGCCGGGGCCGCGCGTGTGGTCCTGCGGGCGCTGGAGGACCCAGGCGCCCTGGGGCTGGTCGGCGCACCCACCCTGGCGATGCTGCGCGATACCACGGCCCGGGCGCTGCTGGAGTTGCTGCCACGCCAGGCCATCCGCCGCCACTATCGCAGCGAGGGGCGCATCGCCCTGCGCAATGGCACGGAGATCCTGCTGCGCTCGCTCGACCAGCCCGACTATGCGCGCGGCCTGAATCTCGCCTGGTTCTGGCTGGATGAGGCGCCCCTCTGCGGCTACTACGCCTGGGAGGTGCTGAAGGGCCGCCTGCGTCAGCCGGGCCACCCGACGGCGGGCTGGGCCACTGGCACGCCGCACGGGCGCGATGGCTTCGCGCGCGACTTCGAGCTGGCGCCACGACGCGGCCACGCGCTCTACCGCGCCTCCACCTGGGCCAACGCGCACAACCTGCCGCCCGATTTCGTCGCTGATCTCGGCTACTCCGGCGCCTTCGAGCAGCAGGAGGTCTACGGCCTCTTCGTCGCCTTCGAGGGCCTGGTCTACACCATCGACCGCGCGGCGGATGGCGTCGTGCGCGAGCCACCGCCGCGCGGGGATGCGCCGTGGGCGCGGGTGATCGGCGGCGTGGACTGGGGCTACACGAACCCCACGGCGGCGCTGGTCTTCGCTCGCGATGGTGACGGCGCCTGGTGGCAACTCGCGGAGTTCTACCAGCGCCGCGCCAGCCTGGAGGCGACCCTCCTGCCCGCCATCGTCGCGCTGACCCGCGCGCACGGCGTGGAGGAGTGGTACTGCGGGCCAGATGAGCCGGAGCATATCGAGGCGCTGCGGCTGGCGCTGGCCGAGGCTGGCCTGCCCGCCCGCGTCACCCGCGCCGACAACGCCGTGCGCGCGGGCATCCAGACGGTGGCGGGGCTGCTGGCGCGGCGCGCGGATGGCCGCCACGGCCTCTATATCTCCCCGCAGATGACCCACACCCTGGCCGAATACGACCAGTACCGCTACGCCACCACCGCCGCCAGCGGACGCGACCCCGCCGAGCAGCCCATCAAGCAGAACGATCACGCGATGGACGCTACCCGCTACGCCCTGCACAGCGAGCTAGCCCGCCAGCGCGCCAGCAGCCAGACGGACGCCTGGCTCGCACATCTGAAGCGGCGCGGCGAAGGGTGAGGCGCGTGTTTCATCACTTCTTCAGGCGCGGACAGGTCAACCCGCGCCCATGGCGGCGTGCGCGCGCGTCCATCTCACCGTCGCGCTGGATATGGTATTCTCACGATTGGCGCCCGGCGTTCCCTCACTATGCCGTCGCGGCTGGGGTTGTGCGCCGATTGGGCGACATGGAGAACTGGTCGAGCGACAGAGAGGTGGCTCACATGACTCAGATCCAGAAGAGCGTCACCATCAACGCGCCGGTAGACAAGGTGCTCGCCGTCCTCGAAGACCCGAACCGGCAGACCGAACTGAACCCCAACCTGAAGATCCTCTCGCACACCCCGTCCCCGCTGGGGTACTTCGACACGAAATGGGAGTATCGCATGGCTGGCATCCCGTTCAACGGGACCAGCACGACGGTCGCCTATGAGCGCGGCAAAAGCATCATCTTCGAGTCCAAGGGCGGCATTGACTCGCGCTGGGAGTGGACGATCACTCCACAGGGCGATGTGACGCAGGTCATGCTCTCGCTGACCTACACGATGCCTGGCTCGTTCCTCGGCGCGGCCTTCAACAAGCTGGTCATCGAGGGGCAGAACGAGAAGGACACCGAGGCCGAACTCGCCAACCTCAAACGCCTCTCCGAAAGCTAGGCCGCCAGCGCGCCGCCAGCCGCGCTATCCGGCGCGCTGGGAGGCGCTGGCGGAGGCGTAGTGAGACAGCGCCTCACCTATGCCAACGGAGTGTAGGTGAGGCGCATGAAGGGGTAGAAGGGGTAGTCCGCGACCTGGCGCTGGGCATCCTCCAGCGAGTCGGCCTTCAGGATCGCCCAGATGGTCGGCGGCTGCTCCTGGGAGACGTAGCTCGCCTCCAGGCGGCCCAGCCGCATCTGCTCGGCGACGTGCGCGTCTTCCGCCTGGCGCAGGGCGGGAATCTCGCCTCGGCGCTCCGGTGGGATTTCGAGCCGTACCGTGACCATGAACCGCATGCCGATTTCCCCTTCCCATGATCTGGCGCCGAAAACGGCGAAGAGGCGACGCGCCCAGGCTGTTCGCTGGCGCTTCGCCTCTTTCGGTAGCGCCCGGTTGGCGCTGGTGGCGCGTTACGCGCGCCGGTAGGGCTTAGTTGGTGTGGTCGTAGATGAACTCGACGGCCTGCCCGACGGTCTTGATCTGCTCGGCGTCCTCGTCGCTGATGTCAACGTGGAACTTCTCTTCGAGCGACATAATCATCTCGACGAGATCGAGCGAGTCGGCGTTCAGGTCATCGGTGAAGGAGGCGTCTTCCTTCACTTCACTCTCCTCAACGCCCAACTGGTCAGCGACGATTGGGCGAAGCTGCGCGAGGATTTCATCTTTCGAGACGGACGACATTACGGAACCTCCCCTTCGGCCGTGGTTTCAGGCACGACAGGCGTCTGTGTGAATCGTTGGTAGATGGCGCCAAGCACGCCGTTCACAAAACGGCTGGAGGTGTCGCTGCCGAAGGTTTTGGCAAGTTCGACGGCCTCATTAATGGCGGCCTTCGCTGGGACTGAATTATTGTACAGAATCTCGTAGATTGCAAGCCTCAAGATGTTTCGGTCTATCCGCGCCATCTGCGAGAGTGGCCATTCAGTCGCCACTGACGCGATTTCGGCGTCGATGGATTCGATGTGCGTGAGTACGCCATGCGTCAGTTCCCCGGCGAAGGCTTCGCCCTCCGGGGTCAGGCGCTGGGCCTCGGCGTTGCGCGCGAGGGTCTCCTCGGGATCGTGGCCAGTGGCGTCAATCTCGTAGAGCGTCTGCATCGCCGCCGTGCGCGCTTTGGTGCGCTCGCCGTGCGTTTTCGCCTTGCTCATACCACGTCCTGGATGTAGATGTTGATCTCGCCGACGCGCATGCCAAGCAGCCCTTCGACCGCCGCCACCACAGCCTCCTGCGCCTGCGCGCCGACCTGCGCCAGGTTCGCCTCACGCTGCGCTAGCAGATAGAGATCGATGCCCAGCGCATCGCCGCGCGCCGTCAGCCCGATGCCACGCCATGGGATTGGCTTGCCCAGCGCCAGCCGCCGCTGCCCGCGCGCCACCCCCGCGACGCCCGGCGCCTGAAGCGCGGCCTGCTCGATCATCGTCCGCACCGCCCGATGCGCGATCCGCACGGAGCCGAGGTAAAAGCCCTCGGCGTCGGGGGCGCCGTAGCCGTGCCCGTTACGTGATCCATTCATCGCTGCCGCTCTCATGCTTCCGTCTGGCTGGCGCGCTCTAGGCCTCACCCGCCATGTTCAGCCGCTCCACGACGCTGGCGAGGTCCGCCGCCGAGTTGACGGTGAGGGTCGTCGCGCCCTTTGCGATACGGCGGATCAGGCCCGCCAGCACTTGCCCCGCGCCAATCTCGACAAAGGTCGTCACGCCCTGCTCCGCGAGCCAGGCGATGGTCGCGGTCCAGCGGACGGGCGAGACGATCTGGCGCGCCAGCTCATCGCGCAGGTCGGCCTCGGCGCTGATGGGCCGCGCGCTGATATTGGCCACCAGCGGAACCGCCGCGTCGTGGATGGGCGCCGCCGCGACCGCGCGGGCCAGGCCATCGGCGGCGGGCGCCATCACGGGCGAGTGGAAGGCCCCGCTGACAGCCAGCGGTACGACCCGCTTGGCTCCGCGCGCCTTCGCCAGCTCCATCGCGATTTCCAGCGGGCGCTGCGCGCCGGAGATGACGACCTGGCCGGGCGCGTTGTCGTTGGCCACGACCACCTCAGCGGCGCCGGGATGCGTGGCTGTGGCGGGTAGCTCGGCCCGCGCCTGGCGGCTGGCCTCGGCGCAGACCTCAGCCAGCGCGGTGGCCTCCATCCCCAGCACGGCGGCCATTCCGCTGGGAATGACGCCGCCCTGCTCGTGCATCAGACGACCGCGCTCGCGCGCCAGCGCGACGGTGGCGGCGATGTCGAGCGCGCCGGAGGCCGCCAGCGCGGCGTATTCGCCCACGCTATGCCCCGCGACCCACGCGGGCGTCAGGGGCGCGCGGAGCGCTGGCGCGGCGGTGTCGAGCGGGGCGCCAGCCGCCTCTTGCAGCGCGGCGAGCAGGGCCAGGCTGGTGGCGACCAGCGCGGGCTGCGTGTTGATCGTCTCGCGCAGGGTCTCCTCTGGCCCCTCGAAGCACATGCGCGAGAGGCCGAAGCCCAGCGTGGCGTCGGCGATGTCATAGACAGCGCGAGCGGCCGGCGAGTCGCGGTAGATGTCCGCGCCCATGCCGACCGCCTGGCTACCCTGACCGGGAAAGACGAATGCGACTGGCTGTTTCACAAGCGCTCCGTGGCGCGCGTGGCGCCAGGCGTGGGCGGCTCAGCTCGTATGCGGCCCCAGCGAGACGCCCCGCGCCCTACTCGGCGGCGTTCTTCGCCTTCAACACCTGCCGACCACGGTACGTGCCGCAGTTCGGGCAGACGTGATGGGCGAGGCGGGGCTGGCGGCACTGCGTGCAGATGGTCAACTGCGGCAGCTTCACCTTGTGATGCGCGCGACGGTGACCCTGACGCGCGTTCGAGTGACGTTTCTTCGGTAACGCGCCCACGATAGACTCCTCGGAACAAAAACAAACGAACAGGCCAGACAAAGCTGGCGTCGGTGGCGGGATGGTGGGCGCGCGACATCCCGCGCAGCGCCCACGCCCGCCTATTGTATCACAGCTTGCGCGCTCCGCCCAGCCCCCGCGCGACGTTTAGGCTGGCGCCTCGCCTCAACTCCCTTTGCAGTTCCAGGGGGTCGAGTCGTCCGGGCGGAAGGTGGACAGGATCGCCGCGTCTTGCGATTGGATCGCCGCAGTCGCCATCGCATCGCCAGAGGTCAGGTTATACACGGTCTTTCGCGCGCTCACGAAGACCCACTCACGCACAGCGCCAGCCAGGCCCACGCGCCTGAAGGTCATCGGCAAGTGGGCGAAAGTCGTGGGACGCGCGCCCCCGCTCGCTGGTTGGCAATACAGCGTTCCGTAGGTCGCGATATCCGCATTCGCGACCGAGGTCACAAGCACATTGGGGCCATTTGACGGCGACATGATCACATAATCCTGATTCTCCATCTGCGTCTCGACCGTCCAGTCGGGCGGATAGGCGAGACTGAAGAGCGGAGTCGCCAGCACTGCCCACCCGGCGGGAATAGTGGCAGGCGGCGGGACCAGCACGGGCGGGGGCGTGGGGGTCACGGTGGCGAATGCGGGCGCAGGCGTGGCGGTCGCGGTCGCACTCGCATGGATGGTCGCGGCGGGGGCGCAGGCGGCGAGGCAAAGCAGCGCGCCGAGCAGCGTGAGCGCGGGTCGGGCCGGAACACGTGGCATGAAGTCCCTCCTTGGAACCACAAGCGTACACAGCGCATGTCGCCAAGGTAGGGGACTTCGGTGGAACTGTCAAGCGTCGGGCGTCACACTTGGGCCGCGTGGAAGGGTGGGCTACAGGCGCTGCTGGCGGCGCACCATGTTGACCCGCGCTCCGCCCAGCGCTCGCTCGCAGGGCTGGCAGACGTAGAAGCCTTCGCCCTCGTGGTAGACCAGTTCGCCCAGCGGATAGTGCAGATAGCAGATGCCGCAGCGCGAGACGCCGCCCTGGCTGGCCAGCGCGCGGTCGCGGACGAAGAGGTCGTGCAGCGAGTCGATCAGCCCGCCGACGACGCCACGCACATCTTCGCGCGGGCTGGCGTCGATGGGCGTTTCCTCGTCCTCCTCGGCGCTGCGTGGCGCGGGCGCGACGGGCTGATGTGGCGTGTGGCGGCGATGACCATTGCCTCCCGCGCCGCTCTCTTTGGTCTCTTTGACTTCGCCGCTATCAGCCACATGCTCCCCCGCCGACGCGCCGTTGCGCTCTGGTGGCGCGGCGCGTCCGTTGCTGGCTGCGCGCGGCTGCTGCCCCGGCGCGTAAAAGCGCTCGAAGCGCCCGCGTGGCGCTCGCTGCTCTGGCTCTGGTTCTGGGTCTAGTTCTGGCTCTGGTAGCGCGACCTCGGCTGCGCTGATCGGCTCGTCGCTGATCGCTGGCTCGTCGCTGGCGAGCGGCGGCGTGGGAGCCTCTGGTGTCATCTCTGGCTCGTCCGGCTGGTCTGGCGTGGGGCCGCTGGCCGCCGCGAGCATTTCCTCCTCTGGCTCGCCGGGTAGCGCCATGCTGGCGTCCTCAGTCGTGCTGGCGGGCTGCTCCGGCGCCGCGTCGTCGAGGGGCGCGCTGGGCGGCGTCGGTGGCACGAGTTGCGAGCCGCGGCGGTCGTTATTCGCGGAGGCGCCGCGATGTGGCCCTGGGCGGCCATGCGCGCCACCCCGTCGGCGTCTGTTCTGTCCGTTGCCCATACCTGCGCTCCATCTATCGTGTCGCGCGTGGGTCAGCCAGTCGGCGTCTCGCGCGCGGGGACGTCGCATTTGAACACTCATTATATACGGTTTGGGACGCGCAGGCGCGTCGCATCGCCCGCGCATCGTCCACATGCGGAAAAGGCCCGCATCCGTGGGAGTTGATCGCTCCCCAGGACACGGGCCGCTCTGACGCGCTCATCCGCGCTGGCGTGGGCGTCGCGCTAGTGGCCGGGCTGCTCGGCGCTGGCGGCCAGCCAACGGGCGCGCTGTTCCGGTGTCATGCTCTGGCTGATCATCACCGCTTCGGCGAAGTCCAGCGGCTGGCTGGCGGCGGTCGGCGCGCCGGGCTGGCCGCGTCGCAGCGCCGGAGCGGCGTTGAGCGCGAGCGCGGCGCCTACCTGCTCGGTGGTGGCGTCGAGCGCCTCGCCCAGCGCCTCGCTGAGCTGGCGCGGGATGCTCGCCAGGCGGATGCGCCCAGCCTCCAGCGCGCTCACCACGTCCAGCCCCAGGCCGATGGCGCCTGCCAGCGCCGCCAGACTGAAGCCGCGCGCCTGGCGCAGCGCCTTCAGCGAGAGCGCGGCCACGGCGGGTTGCGCCGCCGGGCTGGCCTGCGCGCCAAAGACGGCGGCGAAGGCTCGTGTGCGCGCCTGCGCCGCGATTTCCAGCACGTCGGGCGCGCTCGCCTCGGCCTCGGTGTAGCTCTCGGTCGCCAGCAGCCCCAGCTCGAATTCGGTCAGGGCATCGGCGTCGGCGGGGCGCTCGCGCAGGGCGCGGGCCAGCGCGTCGCGGTCGCCGCGCTCGCGCGCCGCCACCAGCGCCAGCTTGGCCCCCGTCAGGTCAGTCGCGCGCTTGCGTGTGTCATCACCGCGCGTGGAGTATCTCTTGCTCATCGGGCGCCCTCCTCACTGGCGCTATCCGCGTCCGCCAGCTCGGCGGCCAGGGCTGTTCGCAGGGTAATGCGCGCCTTCTCGAAGCGCAGGCGCATGGTGCGCTCGGTCTTGCCGCAGAGCGACGCGATGTCTTCCCATTGCCGCTGCTCCAGCGCGCGCAGCACGAAGATGCGCTGGTCGAGCGGGTCGGGCAGATAGGACAGAATGCGCTGGGCCTCGACGGCGGCCATCCGCTCGTGGAGGGTATCGCGCGGGTCAGCGATCACATCGCTCCCGCCGCCTGGCTCGTCGCGCTCGTCGGTCGGCAGGGCAATCTGCTCGATCAGCGCGCGGGGGATGTGCTGCGGGCGCCCTAGCGGGTGGCCCTGGGCGTCGCGCCGGTAGCGCAGCCCCTCCTGGCGCAGCGTGCGGTTGAAGTTGTCGATGCACAGGCAGCGCAGGTAATGGATGAAATTCTGCGTCATGAAGATTTCGGCGGGGTTGAGCGCCTCCACCAGCAACTGCTCGGTCATCGCCGCGATGGCGTCCTCCATCAGGTCGGGGCGGTGACGCAGGCCCAGCGCGCGGCGGCGGAACTCTGACTCGCAGCGGTCCACCAGCAGCCCGCCCAGCGTCATCGCCACCGGGCGGTCGCCGCGCGCGTCCCACGCCCGCATTGCGCGCACAAGCTCGGCGTCGCTGATCTCATAGCCGCCGCTGGGCGTGCGTGTGCGCAGGCGCTCCAGCGTGCGCGGGTCGCGCGGGTCGGGTGGCTCCGGCGCGCCAGTCGTGGTGTCGGGCGCGCGAGTGGGCGTCTCCGACAACGCGACATCCGGCAGGCGCGGCGCGCGTCCGCCGGGGCGCGCCCGTGTGGGAGTCTCGGCGGGCTGGGGGACTGGCGCGGCGCCGTTCCGTCGGCGGGCGCTGGCGCTGGTCGGTGGCTCGTCCATCGCGGCATATCCTCGCTTCATCGCTCGCGCTCAGGCGCGGGCAGGTATCTCCGCTCCTCGGCATCTTCCGTCACGGCGCCATTCTACGGCGACCTGACGGAAGCGGAAATGCGCGGGCGCATCTCCTCCATGCGCCTCAGCCAGCGACAACCACACCCAACGACAACGCGCCCTCCCGACGCGCAAACGCAAGCCAGGAGGGCGCGAGCGGCGCGCGATGGGCGCCGGATGGGTTGGCCGCGCGCCGCTAACGGCTCGTGGCGCGGGTGGCGTTGAGCCGCTCGCCAAGCGCGCGGTGCTGCTCTTCGATGGCCTTGGGCAGGTGCGCGCCGAACTGCTCGAAGAAGGGTCGCTGCTCGGCCCACTCCTGCTCCCACTCCGCCGGATTCACCTCCAGCAGCGTGCGCATCGTCTCCGGCGAGACATCCAGGTCGTTCAGATCGAGGCCGTCGGCGGTCGGGACATAGCCAATGGGCGTCTCGACCGCATTGCCACCGCCGCGAATCCGCTCCAGCATCCACATCAGCACGCGGATGTTCTGGCCGAAGCCCGGCCAGAGGAACTCGTCGTTGGCGCCTTTGCGGAACCAGTTGACGTGGAAGATCAGCGGCGGCCGCTTCAGCTTCGCGCCCATGTCGAGCCAGTGCTGCCAGTAGTCACCCATGTTGTAGCCGCAGAAGGGGCGCATCGCCATCGGGTCGCGGCGAAGCTGGCCCACCTTCTCGGTGGCGGCGGCGGTCGTCTCGGAGGCCATGCTGGCGCCAACGAAGACGCCGTGCGCCCAGTCGAAGGACTGGTAGACCAGCGGCGTCACATCGCGGCGGCGCCCGCCGAAGATGAAGGCCGAGATCGGCACGCCCTGCGGACTCTCCCACTGATCCGAGATCGAGGGGCACTGGTCGGCGGGCGTGGTGAAGCGCGAGTTGGCCTGAGCGGCGTCCTTTGTCTCCGGCGTGACGACGTGGCCGAGCCAGTCAATCGTCCCCTCGGGCGGCGCCTTGTGGTCGGGATCGATGTCCTTCCACCACGGCTCCTGGTCCGGGGTCAGCGCGACATTGGTGAAGATCGAGTTGCGCGAGAGGGTCTTCATCGCGTTCGGATTGGACCTGGCGTTGGTGCCAGGCGCGACGCCGAAGAAACCATGCTCCGGGTTCATCGCCCAGAGCTGGCCGTCCTCATCCAGGCGCATCCACGCGATGTCGTCGCCCAGCGTCCAGACTTTCCAGCCCTGCGCTTCCAGCGGCGAGACGAGCATCGCCAGGTTGGTCTTGCCACAGGCGCTGGGGAAGGCGCCCGCCATGTAGGTGATCTCGCCCTGCGGGTCCTGGAGGCCGAGGATCAGCATGTGTTCGGCCATCCAGCCCTCATTGCGGCCCATCACGCTGGCCAGGCGCAGCGAGAGGCACTTCTTGCCGAGCAGGGCGTTGCCGCCGTAGCCAGAGCCGACGCTCCAGATGAGGTTCTCGTCGGGGAAGTGGAGGATGAAGCGCTTGTCGGGGTCGAGGTCGCCGACGCTGTGCAGGCCAGGGATGAACTGCCCGCCGTTGGCATCAAGCGCGTCGAGCGCCACCTGCCCCACCCGCGTCATGATCCGCATGCTGGCGGCGACATAGGGGCTATCCGTCAGCTCCACGCCGACCTTGGACAGCTTCGCGCCGACCGGCCCCATCAGGTAGGGGATGACATACATCGTGCGCCCGCGCATCGCGCCCTCGAAGAGCGGCCGCGCCATCGCCTTGGCCTCCGCTGGCGCCATCCAGTTGTTCAGCGGGCCAGCGTCTTCCTCGCGCTCGGTGCAGATGAAGGTGACCTTCTCAGTGCGCGCGACATCGTTCGGATTACTGTGATAGAGATAGGAGTTCGGGTAGGTCTCAGTGTTGAGGCGCTGCATCGAACCATCTTGCAGCATGATCTCGATCAGGCGCTCGTATTCCTGCTCGGAGCCATCGCACCAGACAATCTGGTCTGGCTGGGTCAGACGCGCGCATTCGTCTACCCAGGCTTCGAGCGCGGTTCGTGAAGACATGGTTGCGGTACTCCCCTTTGACGTGAGCGGGATGGCGTCAGCTTCGGCGCCACGGAAACCCGTACTCCGCGCGTGCGCGCCAACCAGTGGGCGCGCTGATCCCGTGCGGCGGGTGGATGCGTTACAACGCTATTTCTCTGTATTGCCTAGAGTAACATTATGGCACAAGCCTGCGCAGAAGTACGCAGGCCAGAGCAGGCTGGCCGAGACCTGCCACCTGCCTACAGCGGCGACGCGCGCTCGTAGACCCGCAGATATTGCGTCTCGGTCAGGGCGCGCTCCTCGACCTGTCGCAAGCCGGCAGCCTGCGCGTCGGCCAGCAACTCCTCTGGCGAGATGCGATCCTCCATCGGCGGGCCAATCGGCTCAGCGACCTTGTCCCATTCGAGGACGATCAGCCGTCCACCGGGTTTGAGAGTGCGCGCGGCGCGGTGCAGGAACGAGGCGCGGTGCTCGACCTCGTGCAGCATGTAGGCCAGCAGCGCAAAATCGCACGAGCCTTCGGGAATCGGTATCTCGCGGTCGTTGGTCTTGACGATCCGCACGTTGGCGAGGTCGTGCTCCAGGGCGCGGCTGCGCACCGAGGAGAGCATCTCGCCCTGAATGTCGGCGGCCAGCGCCATGCCCGTCGGCCCGACGATCTGCGCCGCCGGAATGGTGAAGAAGCCAGGGCCGCAGCCAATATCGGCGATGGTCATGCCCTCGCGCAGGCCAAGCTCCCGCAGCAGGTTCTCTGGCTGGAGCGCCGCTGCCCGCTCGTCGGAGAGCAGGAGCGAGCGGTTGCGGGTATCAAATCGGTGAGGCATCGCGCACCTCTCAGAATGGCAAACGTCGTCAATCCTTCTGCAACTGTAACACACGCGCGGCGCACGGCGCAGGCAGGCCGTGGCGCCACGCCAGCGAGGATTTTGCTTCGCTTTGACAAGTAGCTTCCAATAGTATAGTATTAACGATGAATGCGGCCTCGCTGAAGGTGAGCAATTATACGCGGAACCACGCCGACGCATCCAGCGTAGTAGTGCTACTGACGCCTGTGGGCGCGGGGCGTGTGGCGGGTCGCCGCCAGAGCGGGCCGGAAGGAATGGAACGATGCGGTACAGCGAACATCTCTGTACGCGCTATCAGCAGGCGCTCAATCTGCTGAGTCGCCGCTGGGTCGGGCTGATCGTGCGGGTGTTGCAGTCAGGCCCGCTGCGTTTCAACGAGCTGGCGAGCCAGTTGCAGGTCGTGGCGGATCGCGTGCTGGCCGAGCGGCTGCGCGAGCTGGAGGCCGAGGGCATCGTGACGCGCGAAGTCTTCGTCGGTTCGCCAGTGCGGGTGGTCTATCAGCTCACGACCAAGGGCCTTGCCCTCGGCCCCGTGCTGGACGCCATCGAGGTCTGGTCGCACGAGTGGATTCCGCTGGACGCTCAGGCCGCGAAGGATGCGCCTGACCACGACGACGCGGCGTCAGCCGCGCGCTGAGCCGCCGCCCCCGCTCCACCTGGCCACCTGGCGCGCAATTGTCGCGGTCTTGCCGCCCGCTGTAGAATACCCCTTGCGCATGAGCGCGTTACGCGCTTCTGGCGTACTATTGAAGTGGGAAACGTAACGCAGCGCCCGCCAAACGACCGGTGTGGGGCGCGCGTGATGTGCGCTGGCCTAGGTCAGCGCTGGGCGCCATGTGGCGGCCATGTGGCTCAATGGCCACCCAGAGGATGAAACCGTGAACGTGATCATCGTGGGCTGCGGGCGCGTTGGCGCCGAGCTTGCAAAATATCTCAGTATGGACGGCCACGACGTGACCGTGATCGACCAGAACGCCGATGCCTTCGACCGCCTGGCGGAAGGTCTGGCGGTCAAGACGCTGGTGGGTGATGGCGCCGACATGGAGACGCTGAAACGAGCGGGCATCCGTGAGGCGCAGGCGTTCGCCGCCGTGACCAATGGCGACAACCGCAACATCATGGCCGCGCAGATCGCCCAGCGTATCTTCAACGTGCCAAATGTCGTCTGCCGCATCTATGATCCGCTACGCCAGCAGACCTACAAGGCGCTGGGGCTGCGCAGCATCAGCCCGACTATCGTCGGCGCGAAGCTGCTGCGCAACGACCTCTATAACCCCGAAGGCCGGGGCGCCTCGCCTGATCGCGCCATCGCGGCGGGCGACGCAGTGCCGCTGCGCAATCCGCGCCAGGGCGCCGAGAATTCGTAGCAGGCGAGGACAGGATACAGCAACATGTATATTCTCATTGGTGGGGGCGGTCAGGTCGGCTACTACCTCGCGCGTGAGTTGCTGAAACAGGACCACGAGGTGCTGCTGCTCGACAAGGACCAGCGGCGCGTCAACCAGCTCGCGCTGGAGCTGGGCGCGGCAGTCGCGCGCGGTGACGCCTGCGAGGCGCGGACGCTGGAGGCGGTGGGCTGTAGCCGCGCCGATATGGTGATCGCGGTGACGGGCGACGACGAGGACAATCTCGTCATCTGCCAGATGGCCCGCGAGCGTTTTGGCCGCGAGATGACCATCGCCCGCGTGAATAATCCGGCGAACGAGAAGCTGTTCCAGATGCTCGGCATCTATCTCACGGTCAGCCCGACCAACAACATCCTGCACCTGATCGAGGCGCAGATCCCGCACCACAAGCTGGTGCCGCTCATCACGCTGAACCGCGTTGGCCTGGGCCTGGTCGAGGTCACGATTCCGGCGGACTCGCCCGCTGTGGGCAAGACGATCCAGGCGCTCGACCTGCCCCGCTCGGTCAACGTCGCGCTGATCGTGCGCGGCGACCAGAACATCACCCCACGCGGCGATACGGTCATCCAGTTCGAGGATCGCATCTTCGCGCTGACGACCGAGGATGGCGAGCACATCCTCAACGAGCGCGTCCTGCGGACCGATAGCGCAGCCAGCGCGACGTAGACGCGCTGACAGCGACGCCAAAAGAGCGCCATCACCCATTCGCGGTGGTGGCGCTCCTCGTTGTCTGCGGGCCGTGCCGGATAGGGCGGCGCGGCGACTCAGCGGGCGGGTGTCGGCTCCTGGATCGGCGCGAGGCGTCCCTCGCTCGATCGGCCCAGGCGGGCCAACTCGCGCTCGGCGCGCTCCAGCCCCTCGCGGGGCAGGCGGTTACGCGCCAGCCGCTCCAGGAAGCGCGCGATGCGAGCGCCCAGCGGGCCGCGCACGTGTGTCGCCAGCGGATGAGTCCTGACATCCGCCAGCCGCAGCTCGGCGATCATGCCATCAGTGAAATAGGGGTCGCCGCCGCCATTGACGCCGTGGGTTTCCTTGCCGAAACCGGGGCGCGTCCCCTCGCCAATGACATAGCCCGACTGCGCCAACTCGGAGATGACCAGCGCCCGCTCGGCGTCGAGGTCCGGCCCGATCTGGTGTGTGGGCAGGTGGGTGGTGTGCGACAACTCGACGGCCACGTCTTTCGTCGCGCTACCGATCCAGATCGGGCGGCTATCGGGAGCGACCCGCCCGGTGTTCCAGAAACGGATGTGATCGCGCTCGCGGACATTGGGGCCGGGGCGCTCGAAGGCATAGTCTTCCTTGCGCCCGAAGAGATAGCGGTCGCTGACGGGCGCGGCGCTGTACACGCGGCTCAGCATGGAATCGACACTGATGCGCGCCGAGGTCAGCAGGCCGATCTCATCGGCGCGATACCAGCCAGCGGTGGAGAAGCTGGCGCCAAGCTGCCCATTCGTGCCGACCACCTGCACATTGATCGGGTCGCCGATATGCCCGTGATGGTTGAAGGTGGTGAGCGGGTCTTGCCCCCTGGATGCATTGGCGGCATGGCTGGCGGAGAGCGTGCGTCCGGGGCGAGTGGCGCGCAGCGTGCGGCGGTGGACGATGGCGAGTCGTCCCGCCGCGACGCCGACCACCGCCAGCCCGACGGTGGCGGCTCCCCAGGCGGCGATGGCGCGCGCCGACGGCGCTCCCGATGTCGTTACAGACTGGTTTCTGGCCATCGAAATCCTCTCGAACTCTACATTTCTGACGGCTGGCCGGTTTTCGTCACGCGCGGTCGAAGGCGCGCAACGTCCTGTCTGCGCGATTGCATATAACGCGCCAATATACCTGAGAAAACGAGCGAGACAGAACGGTGGACACGCCTCAGTCCACACGCCCCGCCAGGGCCACCAGCCGGGTGAGGCGCTCGCCGCTGGCGGCGAGCCAGTCGGCGCGCTCCAGCGCCGCCTCAGCCCGCCAGACGACCTGCTCCAATGGGCTGAGGCCCTCGCGCATGCGACCCAGGCGGTGGATCAGTGAGGTGTAGGCGCGGAACTGGTAGAGCGTGGGGATGGCGGCGACCTCGGCGGCGGTGAGCGTGCGGCGGCGAGCGTAGCCGCGCGCCAGCGCCGCGATGATCGGCCATTCTTCGCCGGAGCCGAGCCGCCCGACCGGCCACCAGGTCAGCGCGACAACCAGATCCATCGCGCGCAGGTCGAGCGCGCAGAACTCCCAGTCGAGGATGCCTGTGACCCGCGCCCCATCCATCAGGATGTTGCCGGGGTCGGTGTCCTCGTGGCAGAGCTGGCGCGGCAGCGTGGCATAGAGCGCGGCGGCGGCGGCCACGGTCGCGTCATAGTCGGCGAGCAGGCGGGCCAGCGTCGCGGCGGGCAGCGGCAGCCCGGCGATGGCCGCGCGCGGGTCCGGGACGGCGGGATGGCAGCCCGCGAGGTCGCCAGTCATCCGCCAGCCGCGCGCCTCCTCCGGGTCGGCGGGCGCGACGCGAGCCAGCGCCTCATCGAGCGTGGCGATGGCCTCGCCCGCGCTCTCCGCCTGGGCCAGATTGTCGCGCTGGGACGGCTGGCCGGGGATCAGCGGCGTCAGGGTGGCAAGCGCCTCGCCCTCGGCCAGCGCGACGCGCGCATAGCGCTCGCCCTGCGCGGTCGGCGTGGGGATGGGCAGCGCAAAGGGCAGCCCCTGCGCCTGCAAGCGCGTCAGGATGTCGTCCTCGAAGGCCAGACGGCGCGGTGTGACGCCAGCGCCCACCAGGCGTAGCGCCCAGGCGCCAGCGGGCGACTCGACCCGCCAGATGCGATTGTTCGTGCCGCCCGCGAAGGGCCGCGCCTGCCCGCCGCGCACCGCTGGCCAGGCGCGCTCGAATGGCGTCAGATCCATCGGCGTCGCGTCGCTCCTTCTGGCGTAGATGATAGCGCGGCCAACAGCGCGGCGGGCCACTCCCTCGACTGAGGGAATGGCCCGCCGTGTCGCGCCGATGGCCGGCGGTGTCTAGCGCCCGCCGGTTGGCGGCTCATCAGGTGGAACTTCCTCGAAGCTCGTCACCTCGTTGGCAATGTGCGTCTGGCGTCCCGTGCGCGGGTCCTGGGTATAGATGTCGCGCTGCACGGTGGGACCAGCGTTATTCGGCTGGTTTACCCTGTCCTGCTCCTGGATCGTCACTGGCTCTTCACGGCGCCGATTGCGGGCGAAGAGCAGGAGCAGCAGCAGGAGCAGCAGCAGGAGCAGCAGGCCGACGAGACAATACACGACCGTCCAGGCGCCCGATGGCGGCCAGGTCGGCGGCCAGGTGAGGCCCGCCGTGCCGCTCGAAGTGCCAGTGCCTGTGCCAGAATTTGATCCCGTGCTCGTCCCGGTGCCGGTGTTGGTGGTCGGGGTATGGGTGGCCGTCGGGGTCACAGCGGGATTCACGGTCATCGCGGCCTGCGCCGAGAGGGTCGGCGTGCCGGAGCAGCTTCCCTGGGGGATGATGGCGGTAACCGTGTACTGTGTCGTCTGGCTGACGAAGGGCGCGTTGAAGGTGAACGTGAAGCCGCCATTCGTCACGCTGGTCGTGCCTGCGCTCGTCGCGCAGGTGTCGCCGCCCTGCGGCCCATAGACAATCTCGACCGTCTGGGCGCCGCTCAGCGTGAAGTTCGTGCCCTTCACGGTCACCTGGCCGCCTGCCGTGACCGGGCTGGAGACGGTGATCGCGGGCGCTGTGGCGGAGGTCACATGGAAGGTGTTATCGGAGGGGAAGGTCGAGCCGCCGGTTGTCAGGCAGACGTGGTATGCGCCCGGCTGGCTGGAGGGCCACTGGAAGCCGATGTTGACGTTGCCATTGCCATCCGCCGAGCCAGTGACGCCGGAGATGACAGTCACGCCGGAGGAGCAGTCGCCCGCGCTATAGCCAACCGTGATGCTGGCGCCGGAACCGAAGCCATTGCCTGTTACGCTGACATGTGTGCCAACCGGGCCATTGTCAGGCGTGACGATGATACCATGGCCGCGACCACTGGCCTGCGCCAGCCCGGTCGTCGCAATCATCGCCAGCATTACCAGTAGCGGCGCGACCAGCGCGGAGGCCAGCAGCGACCGCCACTGCCTGCGCCGAGGGCGGGTCGCGGACGAGTGTGTCAGTTCGTCCCTCGTGAAGTATGTGCGCATGAAACGCGACGCCTCCTCTACAGGTATGGTGTCCTCGCCCAGCAGTCAGGATCACAGTGTATCGGGCCTGCCACCAATGGCTCTCAGATAAGTCGGGAAAATACCAGGCGAGTGTACCATCGACCAATCGGGCTGTCAACGCGCGGGCACAGTGGTACCCCTCACCTATGGTCTAACGAATTAGCCAGCGGAAGGTATTGCTTCAGCCGCTGGACACGCCAAAATACGCGCCGGGAAACCAGGCGGACGGTACGCCATGTGGCGGGGATGTTTGCGCGCTTCTGGTAGGGTTGGGTATACTGAAGGGAATCAACGTGAGCGCCGCCGCTCGGAGGGCGCTCGGCGCGCCTGGGGATGGCTGGCGCAGGATGCGCGCACGGGCGCGTCGGTCCGCAGAGAATCGAGACTCGCCGCATGGATCAGTCCCAGGCGCCCCAGGGCCAGCCGCAGGATGACGGCTACCGGGGCGTGTCGCCCGCGCTCATGCCCGCGCCCACCTGGCGCCGCCGCCTGTTCATCGACCGCCCGGCCGATCTGCGCGCCTTCGCCGCTGAGCTCGCTAGCGCCTCCGTTCTGGCGATTGACGCCGAGTTCGTCCAGAACTACCATCGTCGCTCGCCTGAGGACCCAACCCACCGCCTGACGCTGCTGCAATTTGCGCTCGACAACGAGTACCGCGTCTCGTATGTGGTGGACCCCCTGCGCCTGAGCGACCTCTCGCCGCTGTGCGAGCCGCTGGAGCGCGCCAGCCTGCTCAAGCTCTTTCACGGCATGAGTTCAGATATTCGGGTGCTGGCCTCGCGCGGGCTGGCCGTGCGTCACACACTCGACCTGGAGGCGGTCAGTCGCTCGCTCTTTGGCCAGCGCGAGTCGGGGTTGCAGGCGATGCTGCGTCGGGCGACCGGCGAGACGCTCGACAAGAGCCTCCAGCGCGCCGACTGGTCGCGCCGCCCGCTGACCCCGGCGATGGTGGCCTATGCCGCGCGCGACGCCGAAGTGACCTATCTGCTCTACCGCTGGCTCGGCGACCACTATGCGCGGGCCGTGCGCGCGTTTGAGTCGCCCGCCGACGAGTCGCCCGCGCGGGTGGCGCCGTGGCTGGCGCCGTACCTCGACACAGGGCGCGGTCGCCCGGTCGATCTGGCGTTGGCCGAGGCGGGCCTCAGCCAGGACATCGCCGGGCAGATCACCGCGCTGCGCGAGGCGCTGGCCGCCGACCTGCGCCCCAACCAGCGTGCGCGGGTGATGCGCGTCCTCACCGAGCTGGAGCTGCGCGAACTGACGCCTGAGCTGCTCCCCTATCTCGCCTCGCCCGCGTCGGAGGAGCGCGCCGGAGCTGCCCGCGC
>DASVWQ010000025.1:0-5273 GCA_036393135.1 Ktedonobacterales bacterium | reverse complement strand
TTGACGACGACGGGGACGCCGAAGTCACGCGCGATGCGCTCGGCCTCGTCTGGTGTGGTGGCGATCTCGCCCGGCTGCACGGGCACGCCAAACCGGCGGAGGATGTCCTTCGCCTGGTACTCGTGAATCTTCATCGATTGCTGTTCCCTGTACGCATGAGCGCCCACCCGCGCGGGGGCGAACGCGGCGGCTCCCAGTCTGGAGCGCGTGGGCGAAGCGCGTGCGACCGTCGCCATCTGCGCGGCGCGCGGCGTCAGCGCCCATCACCGCATGATAGGCGCGTGGGCGCGGTAAGGTCAAGCGTCGGTCGCGGCTATTGCGTTCGCGAGCGCCACGGCGGAGTGGCGGCAAGCTCCCCTGGACTGAAGTGATTTGGCGCGACAGGGTATACTCATCACAAGCAGCCAGATGTGGAGCGAGGAGTGTCGCGCGATGGATGAGACTGAGCGTGCGCCCGCGGGTGAAGGCTCACCCGTTCGCGTGGCCTATAGCGACGGCCCCTGGGCGCCCGGACCGCCGTGGGTGGATCGCACGCTGCATGTGATGTTGCGGTTCTACTGGATCGTCTTCTTCATCCTCATCCCCGCGTATGGGATCATGATCTTTGTCCCTGCCATCGGGTCGCGGCCCATCCTGTTTGGCATGACGGCTCGCATCATGCTCAAGGCGCTACTGTATACGATATTCGCGGTTGGGCTGCTGCTCAGCTTCGGCCCGTTCTACTGGCGCGCCTGCCGCACGCCACCACGCGCCTGGTGGCAGTGGGTCTTTCCTCTTGGCGTTCTGCTCCTGGTCGTCGGGCTGGGAACGCTCGCGGTGACGCTCCTCCTCAATCCCCAACTCGAGCACTCCACCGACCCGCCACCAATCATCGTGGTCGTCGCGATAGTCGTGGTCATCGGGCTGATCGCCTTCGCGGTGGGCGATATTGGGCTGACGAGGGCGGTCCTTCGCCAGTGGCGCGAGGCGCGTGCGATTGGGCGTCCGCGCAGTGATGTGCGATAATTCGCCGCTAGGCGGCCAGCGGCGCGGTCGCCGTGAAGATCGCGCCGCCCTGGGAGCCGTTCGCGGCAGTGAGGGCGCCGCCGTGGGCGCGGATGATGCGCTGGGCGATGGCCAGTCCCAGCCCGGTCCCGCCGGTGGCGCGGTTGCGCGACGCTTCGCCGCGATAGAACGGCGCGAAGAGGTGCGGCAAATCTTCCGGCGCGATGCCCGGCCCGCTATCGGCGATGCTGAAGCGCCACTGGCCGCCCTCCTGACTCCACGCGACAGGGATCGCGCCTCCGGTGGGCGTGTAGCGCACGGCGTTTTCGAGCAGATTCGTGATGGCGCGCAGCAGCAGGCGCGAATCCCCCATACACAGGCAGGCGTCGGCTGCGGAGGCTAGCGTGATGGTGAGGCCCTTCGCGCTGGCCTGGGGCTGGAGACCATCCACCGCGTCGCGCAGCAGCGCGCCGAGGTCAAACGGCTCGCGGCGCATCGCCTGCTCGATCCGCTCGACCTGCGTGTACGCCGAGAGGTCGGCGGTCAGTCGCTCCAGCTCGCTCACCTTCGTCTGGCAGACCTGAATGTAGCGTCGGGCGCGCTCTGGCGTCGCGGCGACACCGGACTCCAGCCCCTCCAGATAGCCGCGCAGCGCGAAGATGGGCGAGTTCAGGTCATGGGCGATGGCGCTGATATAGAATCGCCGCTCCTCCTCCAGTTCCGCCTGTCGCGCCAGCGCCGCGCGCAGCTCCTCGCCCATTGCGGTGAAGGCGGTCATCGCCTCGTTGATCTCGCGCACCCGCGATGGTGGCAGCGAGAAGTCGAGGTCGTGCTTGCCGACCCTGGCCGCCGCCGCGCTCATCGCCCGCAGCGGCTTGATCACCGCCCAGCCGACGAAGATGATCGCCAGCACTGGCGCCGAGAGTTGCACGATGACGGGCAGCGCCACCACGCCAGGGCGCGTGGCGATCACCTGGCTGGGGTTGGCGCCGGGCCAGATGATCGCGCTGATCCCCACGATGATGAGCAGAATGACTCCAGGGAGCAGCGCGTAGGTCGCCCAGAGGACGCCGAGCCACTGGCGGCTGGAGAGTGTCTTCATTCGAGGCCTCCCTCGAAGCGATAGCCGACGCCCCGAACGGTGACGATATAGCGCGGCGTGGCGGGGTCTGGCTCGATCTTCTGGCGGATGCGGTTGATGTAGACCGCGACGGCGTGATGGTCGCCGATGCCCTCCCAGAAGCGCTCGAACAGGTCGTCCTGCGTGAAGACCTGCCGTGGATGCTCCACCAGCAGCAGCAGGATGGCGTACTCGCGGGCGGCGAGCGTGATCGGCGCGCCCGCCACACAGACCTCGTGCGCGATGGGGTCCAGGGTAAAGGAGCCAAAGTCGTAGCGCTCTGGACGCCCGCCCCGTCCGGCGTCGTAGCGGCGCAGCACCGCCTTCACCCGCGCCACGATCTCGTTGGGCGTAGCGGTCGCCTTCACGATGTAGTCATCGCCGCCCAGCATCAGGCCGCGAATCTTGTCTGTCTCGTCGGCGCGGGCGCTCAGGAAGAGGATCGGCGCGTCACTCTGCGCGCGAATCTGGCGGCACAGCTCGAAGCCCGACATGCCCGGCATCATCACATCCATCACCAGGCAATCCACCTGGCGCTGCGAAATAACCGCCAGCGCCTCCGGGCCGTTGGTCGCCTCCAGCGCGCGGAAGCCGCTGGCCTCCAGAAAGTCGCGCAGCAGTTCGACTATCGCCGGATCATCATCGACCACCAGCACTGTCTGGCCTTCGTGCGTCTGTCGCGCGCCCTCGCTCATGGTCCCACCCCTCAATTCGTGAGCGTTTCGCCCTCATTGTAGGCGATGACGCGCGCCATGCGCGATGGCGCGGGGGGCTGTGTGTCCAAACTGTGACGCGCTGTTGACCTGATGTTAACCTGCTCACCCCTGTCTGTTGACCGTCGGGGGCTATCCTGTGGATTGCGTGATGGTGTCGTGTGTGGCGCCGTGCGAATTCGACAGATGAAAGCGAGCGCAACCCTATGAGCGCCCATAGCTTCAATCAGTTTGTGGCCATGCTGCCGATTCTGATTCCGCTCCTGCTTGCCGAGCTGGCGCTGCTGGCCTACTGCCTGGTGGACATCACTCGCCCGGAGCGGCGTGTGCGCGGCGGCAACAAGCTGGTGTGGATCCTGGTCGTGCTGCTCATCGGCACGCTGGGGCCGCTGGCGTATCTCTTCTGGGGTCGGGAGGACATGTAGCGCCATGCCGAATGCGATTCATTGCGCGGGGCTGACCAAGCGCTATGGCGCCGTCACCGCGCTGGATGACCTGCGCCTCGATGTGCCAGCGGGCGCCGTCTTTGGCCTGCTGGGGCCGAATGGCGCTGGCAAGACGACATTGCTGCGGCTGCTGACAGGGCTGGCCCACCCGACGGCTGGCGACGCGACGGTGGTGGGTTACGACATCGCAACCGGCGGCGTCGGGCTGCGCCAGCGCATCAGCGTCCTCGAACAGCAGCCCAATTACTATGGCTGGATGCGAGGGCGGGAGCTGCTGGAGTTTACCGGGCGCCTCTTTGGTCTGCGCGGGGCGGAACTGCGCAAGCGTGTGGATGAGACGCTGGCGACGACCGGGCTGACCGAGGCGGCTCAGCGCACGATTGGCGGCTACTCCGGCGGCATGCGCCAGCGGCTGGGTCTGGCGCAGGCGCTGATAAACCGCCCGCAGGTCCTGTTCCTGGATGAGCCTGCCAGCTCGCTCGATCCCGCGGGCCGTCACGACATCCTGCGGCGCATCGCGGAGTTGCGCGGGCAGGCGACCGTCTTCATGTCCACGCACATTCTGGCGGATGTCGAGCGTATCTGCGATCACGTCGCCATCCTGAATCACGGCAAGCTGGTGGTCGCCGCGACCGTCGCCGAGCTTCAGGAGCGCTACGCCCGCCCAACCTATGAGATCGAGCTGGAGCCGCGCCAGGACGAGGGCGCCGATGCGCTGGAGGCGCTGCTGCGGGCGGCGCCGTGGGCCGAGGGTGTCACGCGGGCGGGTGATACGCTGCGTGTCGGCGCCCGCGACATACGGGCGGCGAGCTATGCCCTGGCGCCGCTGTGCGCGCAGGCGGGCGTCGCGGTGGCGCGGCTGGAGCGGGGCCGACCCAGCCTCGAAGACATCTTCCTGCGGCTGGTGGGTGAGCCGACGGCGCAGGTGGACCCGGAGGAGGTAGCGTAGATGGAGACGCAGGTGTTGGCTGGCTTTGGCGCGCTGCTCGGCAAGGAGTTGCGCGAAGCCTGGCGCACGGGGCGGCTGCCCGTGACGCTGGTCATCTTCTTCATACTCGGCGCGCTCTCTCCACTGGCGGCCTATTACACGCCGGAGTTGCTGAAGAACGCCGCCGGGTCGAGCGGCATTCAGGTCATTGGCCTGACGCCCACGCTGAAAGACGCCATCGGCCAATATGTCAAGAATGTCGGTGGGAATGGCTTTCTCATCGCGATTTTGCTGGCGATGGGGTCCATCGCGCGCGAGAAGGAGCGCGGCACGGCGGCCTTCACGCTGACCAAGCCCGTCTCGCGGCTGGCCTTCCTGGCGGCGAAGCTCGTGGGTTTGCTGGTGACGCTGGGGCTGGGCATGCTGTGCGCGACGGCGGTCGCCTACGCCTATACAGTGTATTTTTTCGGCGTGACCCCCGCTGGCCGGTTCGCGGTGATGGCGCTGCTCGTCTGGCTCGCGCTGGTGGCCTTCATGGCGCTGACCTTTCTGGCGAGCGCACTGACCCGCTCAACGGTGGTCGCTGCGTCGCTGGGGTTCGCGGCGTGGCTCGCGCTGGCGCTGCTGAGCATCTGGCCCCAGATGGCGCCGAATACGCCGAATGGGCTGTTTGATGCCGCGCAGGCGGTGGCGCTCAGCCAGACGCCGACGCATCTGGGGCAGTCGGTTATCGTGACCAGCGCGCTGATTGTCGCGACGCTCATCGTGACGCAAGTGGTCTTTGCGCGGCAGGAACTCACTGGTTCCGCGACGTAGGCGGCGTTGGCTGGCGAGCGGCTGCCAACCAGCTATGGCGTGTAGCGGAAGCTGACGGCGAACGTGAGGAAGTCGGGCATGTCCTGCTTGGCCAGCGCCGCCGTCGGCTCCTGGAGCTGGAAGGTGTAGGTGTAGCCGTGGAGGGTGACGCTGGCGGAGTCTGTCACGTTGGGGATGCGCTGCGCGCTCGGCCAGGCAAGTGTCTGGATGGCGACGCGCTGCCCGGCGATGGTGACGCGCTGCCCGGTCGCCTGCCAGGGGGTCTG